>NZ_JBEIAC010000026.1:0-40135 GCF_040240335.1 Brenneria sp. L4-2C
ACCTATCAGGCCGGGCGCATTGAACGGCAACACTTCGCGCAAGGCGATATTTTGCCGCAGTGGCAGGACAGCGCGACGCAGAAAAGGGTTATCCACTGGACGCTGCTGGAGCGCGACGACGGCGGCAGCGTATTGTTTGCCGGGGAGAACTGATGGCGAGAGGAGGATAAAGGCGCGGGAGCCGCGCCTTTATTGTGACTAACGTGAAGTTACAGTCTGGGACCCGCCTTAACCAGTGCGGCGCCCGCGGGCGTATCGGTGTATTTATCAAAATTGGTGATAAACCGCTGCGCCAAATCCTCCGCTTTCGCCTGCCATTGAGCCAGTTCGGCGTAGGTATCGCGCGGATCGAGGATGTTGGGATCCACGCCCGGCAACGCCTTAGGGATCGCCAGATCGAAGATCGGCAGCGTTTGCATTTCCGCATCTTCGATGCTGCCGTTCAGGATGGCATCGATAATCCCGCGCGTATCTTTAAGCGAGATACGTTTGCCGGTGCCGTTCCAGCCGGTATTGACCAGATAGGCCTGAGCGCCAGCCGCCTGCATGCGTTTTACCAGCACTTCGGCGTATTGCGTAGGATGCAGCGACAGGAAGGCCGCGCCAAAGCAGGCGGAGAACGTCGGCGTCGGTTCTGTGACCCCACGTTCCGTACCCGCCAGTTTTGCGGTGAAGCCGGACAGGAAATGGTATTGCGTTTGATCTGACGTCAGACGAGATACCGGCGGCAATACGCCGAAGGCGTCCGCCGTCAGGAATATCACTTTGGTGGCATGTCCGGCTTTGGATACGGGTTTGACGATATTATGGATGTGATAGATCGGATAAGAAACGCGGGTATTTTCGGTTTTTGAACCGTCGTTGAAATCGACCGTGCCGTCAGCCAATACCACGACGTTTTCCAGCAGCGCATCGCGCTTGATCGCGCCATAAATATCCGGTTCCGCCTCTTTGGACAGCTTGATGGTTTTAGCGTAACAGCCGCCTTCAAAGTTAAAGACGCCGTCATCGTCCCAGCCGTGCTCATCGTCGCCAATCAACTGGCGCTTGGGATCGGTGGATAGCGTGGTTTTGCCCGTACCGGAAAGGCCGAAAAAGATGGCGACATCGCCGCGTTCGCCCACGTTGGCCGAACAGTGCATGGAAGCGATGCCTTTCAGCGGCAGCAGGTAGTTCATGATAGAGAACATCCCTTTTTTCATTTCACCGCCGTACCAGGTGCCGCCAATCAGCTGAATACGTTCCGTCAGGTTAAAGGCGATGAAGTTTTCAGAGTTCAGCCCCTGTTCCCGCCATTGCGGATTGGTGCATTTAGCGCCGTTCATCACGATGAAATCAGGCTCGAAATCCTGTAATTCCTCATCGTTTGGGCGAATAAACATGTTTTTCACAAAGTGTGCCTGCCAGGCAACTTCGGTAATAAAACGGACTTTCAGCCGGCTATCCGGGTTGGCGCCGCAGAACGCGTCAACGATAAACAGGCGTTTACCGGAAAGTTGTGTGGTGACCAGCTGTTTGAGATGCGTCCAGGTTTCCTGACTCAGGGGATGATTATCATTTTTACCTTTCCCCTGATCCGACCACCAAACGCTGTCGCGGGTGACGTCATCGCGCACGATGTATTTATCTTTCGGGGAGCGGCCGGTAAAAATGCCGGTATCGACGGCCACTGCGCCCAATCGGGTTTCTATGCCGCGTTCATAACCTTGTAGAGTTGGGGAGATTTCTTCTTGAAAAAGCAAGTCATAGCCGGGATTGTAGACAATATCGCCGATATCCTGGATCCCATAAGACGCAAGAAGCTCTGGGGTGATACTTCTGATCTGCATGTTGCTACTCCTCAATGGTTATTTCCCTTATTTTTCGAGTACAGCAATCGGGTTCCTTGAATGACTCGATCCCTTCCTGGGATTCGCCCTTTTGGGGCCGCTGCAAGCAGCGTTCAGATCTGTTTCTGACTACCTCAGTGACTTGGTTGATTAAGCTTTCGAGGTGCTGTTCAGTTACCGCCTGTCTGCATCTTGAAATCTATCGGGTAAATGAGAGTTGTACTGCTTATTATTGTAGTGTGTGAGTTTATTTTAACCGCGATAGCAATCATAAAATTAAATAAATTAAATAATAACTTTGCTTATTCAGTACGTTGTACGGCGGTGCGGGATAAAACGCTGCGGTCGTGATGGGGGAAGAAACGGGTACGAGACCGTACCCGCGGCGGCATTAATGCAGCAGATTATTGGATGAGTGCTGTTTGAGCGCCTGGACTTCCCCGGCGTTGAATACATAGTGATTTCCGCAGTAATCACAATGCATATCGATTTCGCCGTCTTGTTCCAGCATGTCATTGACTTCTTGATCGGCAAGCGTCATTAACGCCGCTGCGCAACGCTCGCGCGAACAATGGCATTGGAACGTGACCGACTGCGGTTCGTATACCGTGACTTCTTCCTGATGGTAAAGACGATAGAGCACATCGTTCGCCGTCAGCGTAAATAACTCCTCGGCCTTGACCGTGGCGGTGAGTTGCGCCAGGTGATCAAAATCATCTCGCGCGGCGTTTTGTGCAGGCAACACCTGTAACAGCATACCCGCCGCCGCCATCCGTCCGTCATGCTGACCGGTGCGGATAAATAGACGGGTGGGGAGTTGCTCGGATTGCAGGAAATAACTTTCCAGACAATCGGCAACGCAGTCCCCTTCTAAACCGACCACGCCCTGATAACGTTCGCCTTCCGTCGGGGTAATGGTGATGACCAGATAACCGCTGCCAACCATCTCTTTGAGCGAGCTGTCCGGCGCTATCTCTCCTTGCAAACGGGCCACGCCGCGCATCTGTTGCTGATGGTTGCCGTTGATCACGGCCAGTTTCAGCGGGCCGTCTCCCTGAAGCTGAACGGTAATATCGCCGCTGAACTTCAACGTGGCCGTCAGCAGGCTGGTGGCGACCAGCATCTCGCCCAGCAGATTTTGCACCGGTTCTGGATAGTCATGATTCGCCAGAATGTGTTGGCAGGTGTCGCTGACTGTCACCAACTCGCCGCGCACGGCATGATTTTCAAACAGGTAACGATGTAGTTGGTCATGGATGGACATAATTTTCTCTCGCTGTGGTGACAGTGATTGCCTTCATTTTCAAGTCGCCGGCGCGGCGGCCGTCTGTATCTTGAAATCTCTCGGGCTTATTCCTGATCGCTGTATTTAAATTTAATCAGATCCCGTCGCTCTTTCTTGTCAGGACGACGATCCGGATGCGGCATGGTCAACGCATTCATTTTTCGCGCCAGCGCCAGCTTTTCCCGCTTTTCGACACTGTCGGCGGTTTCCCGGTATAACGCCTGTGCTTCCGTCGCCGTTCTGCGTTGCCCGCTGATTGCGCAGACAATGATGGTGCGTTCGTCGTTCCCCTGACGGAGCTTGATTTCGGCATTCAGCTCCACCAGTTTGCTGGGCTTGCTGCGTTGTCCGTTGTAATGCACTTTGCCGCCATCAACCATTTCGCGGGCAATGGCCCGGGTTTTATAGAAGCGGGCGGCCCAAAGCCACTTGTCCAGACGGACAGCATCGCCGGCGTTCTCGGTTGCTTTCATCATGACTCCTTCTGCTTAACGGCGGTTTACCGACTGATGTAATGACGGTAACAGCTCAAGATAATCATTCATTGACGGATGTTGCCGGAATGATTTTTCCTGCTGACTGGAATCAGGATTACTGACGCCCAGGCAGTAACGGATGCCGAAGGTTTTGGCGGCGTCCAGAATGGCTTCGCTATCATCGACGAATAGCGTCCTGGCCGGATCGAAACCGGTTTGCCGCTGCACGGCCCGCCATAACCGCTGATTTTCTTTCGGATACCCATAAGTATGGGTGGAAAGTAATAAATCAAGGTGTTTGTCTAACCCGGTATGTTCAATTTTAACCGCCAGACTGTGCGGATGCGCATTCGTCAGCAGGATCGTGCGTTTCCCGCTGTCGCGCAGGGCGTTCAGAAAGGGTTCGCTATCCGCTCTCAGACGGGCGCGGTGGCCGATATCCGTGGTCATCTTATAGATGTCCAATCCCAGCTTTTCACTCCAGTAATCGAAACAGTACCAGTTCAGCGTATGCTGCACCGCCTGATATTCCACGGCTATGAGTTGTCGGGCCACGTCAAGACTGATGCCGCGCTTATCGCTGAGCGACTGCGGTACGAGCTGTAGCCAAAAATAGTTATCGAAGGCCAGATCAAGCAGCGTGCCATCCATATCCAATAGGACGGTATCAATGTCGCGCCAGTTAAAGTGAGGACTCATAAATACTCCAGATACAGATGGATGCCCCGTTACCGAACGAGTGGATAAGATTGATTTGATAAGGACGTCTAGCGGTCATTCTTCAGGTCGCAGGGGAATATTAACCAACCCCTTGCGGTCTATGGCGTCTAAATACCGCAGCCCCGTCAGAATAACATAATCACGCGTAGCGCCGCGATTATCGCAACGAGCGTGTACGGTGGTCCGCCAGCGACGGCGTGGAGCCGAAAAGGGAGGCGTAATATTGTTGAATGCTGGCCATCCGTTGTTTGCTCTTGCCTATTTTTATTGCCAACAGCGCAAGGTTGACCAGCAGCGTGATGGAAAAAAGCAGCAGCAGCAGGCAACTGCCCAGATAGCGCCACAGGGTGATGACGTCAGGTTCGCTATGCAGGCTGATATGTTGCGTGCCGTTGGCATCGATGCTGAGATTGGTGATGACGCCCGATGCGCTGAACGGCGTGTGCAATAACATCGACGATAGCCGCTGTAGCTCTTTCCACTGGTCGGCGGCGTGGTATTCATTCAGCGGTATAATCGGTAATGGATAGCTGACAAACTGGCGGCCTTCCTCGCTGCGGATTAAAAATCCGCCGGGCGGTGGGCTATTGAGCGAATCCGCCGCGTTGTTGACTTCCTGTTGGAAGAAATAGTCCGTGGCGCTGTCGACGAGCGACTCCAGCGTCTCTGCGCTTACCGGCCGCAGCAGCACGTTCATTCCTTTAAGCGTTCCCGTGCGGGCCTGCTTTACCAGCGTATCCCAGTTTTTCACATTGCCCAGGTTGACCAGGGCATTTTTCAGGCGAACGCAGTCTTTCTCCTGTTCGCAGAGATCTTGCGTTTTCAGCACGATATCCGAAAAGTCATTCAACAGAATCATGCCTGACTTCTGAATGGCTGAAGCAAGCTGTGCATTGACCTGGCCCTCGGCGTCGGTCTGCGGGTGCAGTTGATTATTCACCGTCTTAAGCAATGCCGAGCTTTTTTCAATGGTCTCGGATTCCGGCAGCGGCAACGAGGCGGCCTTATTCCAGTAGATGGCCGAGCAATCAAAAGGGGTGAAGGCATAGGCGGGCGAGTTATCCGCGATGTGGATATTCGCCGGAACATAGCACATCCCCGCCCCCTGAACCTTCAGAGTATCGCCGATTTGCAGCGGGGTTTTTTCCAGTTCATCAACCTGACTGACCTGAACATGTTGCGCGCCTTGCAACCAGGCCATGCTGAGCTTTAGCGGCAATTCAAGAGGAACATAGACCAATAAGAGGATCAGGCTGAGCAGGGCGCCGGAAGACAGCATCAGGTTTTTTCCCCAGCGTTGCGGAGGGAACTGTTTGACTTCGTCATGCAGCGACAGGTATTTCCCCTGGCGGACGACCTGATGGTTTAGGTAAATATCGACATCGGTTTTTTTCCCTAAATCAAACGTAATGTACGGATGCCAATAGGGGGGATAAATCAGATCGATATTGCCGAGCGAGACGTTGCCGAACTGCCCTTGATTCGATTCGCCGAAAAGGCCGAGGCCCTGCGGTACGCCGGAAAGACAGTGGACGTCTTGCAGTTCCTGTTTCGACGGGGAGCGGAAAAGCTGCCAGAGGCTCCAGGCGGCGAGCAGCAAGGCCGTGCTGATAAGCCAGGGAAGCAGCGCTATCGGGCTATTAATGCTGATAAACAGCAGCAGAAACGACAAACATAACACGCCGGCTTCTTTCAGTCCCTTCGCGCGATGCAGAGCATGTTCTTCCCTGGTTTCCTTTCGAATGTTCACCAGTTCCACATGCTCATTCTCTTCATGGCGAATGGACGCGTTCGGCATGGGGGCGTCGGTCACGGCGACCAACTGATGGTGTTGGTGATTGACGCACTCCACCAGTGAGTGCCCGTTCAGCGAAATAACCAACGGAATAGAGTCGGTTTTAATCAATTCGACGGTGTTGTTTTCCGTAATATGCTGTTCCCAACAGGGGGGCAGGTGAATTTCCTGCGTGTCGATATAGTATCGCCACTTATTCTGGGCATCGCTGCTCAGGCCATAACGCGTGATGGTGTGGGTGATGGGATAGACCCGATTGCTTTGCAATGAGCGGGGCATTCTGGGTTGGGTAATCGGTATGTCAAGCGGCGTCGGCAACTGGCTATGTTCCTGAGCCAGGTAATGCTCGACGGCGTTGCGCTCTTCGGCGGTCAGTTGGCGAAGTAAAGCAGGTTCCACAGGCAAGGGAGCGACGAATGGCAGGCGCCGGCGCGCACGGTAGACAATGAAACCTCCGATAGCGAGCAGACAGGCAAGCAATATAGCCAATATGGTAAATATTGTGCTCATGTCATCTCCATCCCAATGTGACGTACTCCCTGTGCGCATCGGATTTTAACAAACTGGTACAATCGATGATAACCTGCATGGTTCCGTTTATTAATTTAATAACTAAAAAGTAACAGAGATTATCTACGTAAGGAGAGAATGGTAACAATCGGCCTGCGTGTCTAAAATGAGGAAAATCTGATTTTTGGGGCGTATTATTGACTTTTTATTTTTTATTTAGACGCTCAATACTGATAATGTGGATCTAATGTTATTAACAAGTAAATTAATAATTGCGATGGTTGCAGCGGAGCGCGCTGTTAACGCACAATGTGAGCAACATCAAAAATCTCAGCAAGTCAAAAAAGAACATTAACGATCGCTTTCATTCAGCGACACGCCGTATCTATGGTGAGGGTAAGTATGATCATCATCCAGGTTGGGCTAAGTTGTCGTTCTGGTCGTAATTTCTCGATGAGGCCATTATGAGTCATAACCTGCAAAAGCCCAAAATCCTTAAGGTCGAAACGGTTGCGCGTTCACGTTTATTCAATGTTGAGTCCATTGATTTGGAGTTCAGCAACGGCGTTCGCCGGGTATACGAGCGCATGCGTCCAAGCGGACGGGAAGCTGTGATGATAGTGCCGATCATTGATGATGAACTGGTGCTGATCCGTGAGTATGCCGTCGGCATTGAGCAATATGAACTTGGCTTTCCCAAAGGGCTGATTGACCCTGGCGAGACGGTCTTTGAGGCCGCCAACCGGGAACTGATGGAAGAGGCGGGGTTTGGCGCGGAGCAGCTCGATCTGCTGGCGACGCTGACGCTGGCGCCGTCCTATTTCTCCAGCCAGATGAATATTGTCGTCGCGCGAGGACTGTATCCGCAGAGCCGTGAAGGCGATGAGCCGGAACCGTTGCCCAAGGTGCATTGGCCGCTGGCGGATATGATGTCGCTGTTGCAAGAGCCCGATTTCCGCGAAGCGCGCAACGTCAGCGCGTTGTTTTTAACCCAGGATTGGTTGCGCCGCGCGGCGGGATAAAGAAAAAGGCGCCGCAATGGGCGCCTTTTACATACGCGGGTGACGACCGCGTTATCAGAATAGCTCTTCGCTTTGTCCGTTATCCATCAATGTCGTGCCGACTTCATGCACTTCGTATTCCGTCGGCTGGGTGCCTTCGATGAAAAACTCGGAACGACTGTTGCCCCCGCCGTTAGACAGTTTGCCGCTGCTGCGGTCGATCGTCACGCTGACAATGCCGGGCGGCGGCGTCAGCGGCTGTTCCGGCACGCCGTCCAGCGCGACCTTCATAAAGTCATCCCAGGCCGGCTGAGCCGTTTTTGCGCCGCCTTCATATCCGGATATCTGATCTTTAATCACGCCGGATGCGCTGCTGGTGCCTAAATTTCGCCGATGGTCGTCAAAACCGATCCAGACCGAAGTCACCAGATTCGGGCCATAGCCAGAGAACCAGGCATCTTTGGAACTGTTTGTCGTCCCGGTTTTGCCGCCGATGTCATGACGTTTCAGCACTTTTCCCGCTCGCCAGCCTGTACCCATCCAGCCCGGCTCGCCAAAGATATTGCTGTTAAGCGCATCTTTAATCAGGAAGGACAGCGGGGTGCTGATGACATGCGGCGCATAAGGCTGTACGGCATTTTGTTGTGCGAGCGGCGGCGTAACGGGTTCCAACTGGGGTTGCGGTAACGTACCCGGCGCCGGGTTTTCTCTGGATGTCGCGACATTTTCCATACTGTCCGCGGACAGTACCGTGTCACGCCGCATTTCGCCGTACACCAACGGCAAGTTGCAGGTATCGCAAACCACTTTCGGCGCGGCGGTAAAGACCGGGCCGCCGGTTTCCGTCTCTATTTTGCTAATGATATAGGGATCGACCAGATAGCCCCCGTTAGCCATGACCGCATAGCCGCGAACCACCTGTAGCGGGGTGAAGGACGCCGCCCCCAGCGCCAGCGATTCCGTCGGCACGATGTTTTGTTTCGGGAAGCCGAAGCGCTGCAAATATTCCGCGGCGTAATCTACGCCCATTGCCCGCATGGCGCGCACCATCACCACGTTTTTGGACTGTCCCAATCCCTGGCGCAAGCGGATAGGGCCGTCGTAAGTCGCCGGTGAGTTTTTCGGCCGCCAGTCTGAACCGGCGCCTGGATCCCAGCGCGTAATCGGCACGTCATTGAGGATGGTGGCGAGCGTCAGGCCTTTGTCCATCGCGGCGGTATAGAGGAACGGCTTGATGTTGGAGCCCAGTTGGCGCAGCGCCTGCGTCGCACGGTTAAACTTACTCTGATTGAAGTCGAACCCGCCGACCAGCGCTTCAATGGCGCCGTTGTTGGGATTGAGCGACACCAGCGCCGAGTTGACGTCCGGAACCTGGGCCAGCCACCAGTCGTTTTCCACTTTCCGCACCCACACCTGCTGGCCGGTTTGCACCACGTCGGTCACCCGTCTGGGCGTCGGCCCTTGCTGCGTATCGGAACGATAAGGGCGCGCCCAGCGCATGCCCGCCATCGGCAATGAAATATTGCTGCCGTCGGCCATCATCGCAATGGCTTTCTCGCTATCGGTATCGGTGATGACCGCCGGGAACAGCGGACCGTAAACCGGCAGCTTTTTCAACTCGGCGATGATTTTTACCCGATCCCAGGCGCCTTCGCCGACTTTCCACAGCACGGCGGTCGGGCCGCGGTAGCCGTGACGCATATCATAGGCGAGAACGTTGTTACGCAACGCATCCTGCGCGGCCAATTGCAATTTTCTGGTAATGGTGGTGTAGACCTTGTAGCCATCGTTATAGGCGTTATCGCCATAACGCGCGATCATTTCCTGCCGCACCATTTCCGCCACATAAGGCGCGGAAAACGCAATCTTCGGCGCGTGGTAGTCTGCTTCCAGCTTTTCACTCCGCGCCTGATCATATTGAGCCTGAGTGATGTAGTTCTCATCTTTCATGCGAGCCAGAACCACGTTACGTCGGGCTATGGCGCGGTCGTATGAATAGAGCGGGTTAAAGGTGGAGGGCGCCTTCGGCAAACCGGCGATCATGGCCATCTCACTCAGCGTAAGCTGATCGACAGGACGGCCAAAGTAAACGTGGGCGGCCGCGCCTACGCCATAAGCGCGATAACCAAGATAAATTTTGTTCAGATACAGTTCAAGAATTTCATCTTTGGTCAGGAGTTGCTCGATACGGATAGCCAGGAACACTTCCTTTATTTTACGCATCAGGGTGCGTTCCGGGCTAAGGAAAAAGTTTCTGGCCAGCTGTTGCGTAATGGTGCTGGCTCCCTGGGAAGCATGACCGGAGGTTAACGCAATCGACGCGGCGCGAATGATCCCTATTGGATCGACGCCGTGGTGCTCATAGAAGCGGCTGTCTTCAGTGGCGATAAACGCCCGCACCATTACCGGCGGGATTTGATCCAGCTTCAGCGGAAGACGCCGGTGTTCGCCGAATTGGGCAATCAGTTCACCCTCGGCGCTGTATACCTGCATGGGCGTCTGCAACCTGATGTCTTTTAGCGCGGCGACATCGGGTAGCTGTGGTTCGATATAACGGTACAGACCGTATATCGAGGCTGCTCCCAGCAGGATGCAAGTGACTGCAAGGATGAGTAGATACTTTACGAACTTCACCTGAGATTTTCCATTCAGTAGCGTTTGGACGGTTTATAAACAATCGCGCGCTAGTATAAAGGTAAGCCGGCACTGTGGATACGTTCTTTTAATTGATAAGGAAATCGGGTTGAACATGGCTTATCACATCTGGCGGGTTGGGTTGGATATACAAAACGGCTTTATGCGCGCACTGGCGGCGCAACGTCGTCGCTGTGGCTGGCAGCTTCGCTGCTGGTGGCAGTTTCCGCTGCCGGGCGATACGTTACGCGCGGGTAGTCTACACCATACTGAGGCGCTTTGTGAGGCTTTACTGAAATGGCGCCGGTTATTGCCCCGCCATATTTCGCTGCGGGTCGGTTTTCCCGCGCAGTTGATATTGCAACAGCGTTTTCCGGCGCCGGATCGCCGGCTGCAAGGCGCAGGACGGCATGAATACATCGAAGCGATGGCCGCCCGTAAGCTGCCGGTAAGCAGCGATTCCCTGGCGATGGACTACCGTGAAGATCCGCATACGCCGGATACGCTATTGGTTACTGCGGCCCGGCGACGTGAGCTGGATAACTGGCTTGGCTGTTTGCATCGTGCGGATTTACAGCCTGAGGTTATTGATGTTTCAACCTGCGCTATTCGTTGTATGGCGCAGTCCGCCGGGCTTCAGCGCGATCGGCTTTTTCTGCATCGCCTGACGGACGGCTGGCTATGGATCTCCCCGCTGAACCAGGCTTTTCAGTGCGGAGTGATACATCCGGATGAATTGCGCGCTGAAGACGATCTCTTGGCGGTGGTAAGCGCTCGCTATCCTGATGTTGCCGATGGCGTCGCCTACTACAGCAGCACGCTGCCTGAATCCGCCGGTCAGCGTTCCGACGCTCTCTTGCTGTGGTCGCCGCTGGCGGCGTTCGACCAAATGCAGCCGCCCTTGCCGGATTTTCCTTCTGCCTTTGTTATAGCCGGCGGTCTGGCTTTGCGCCCCGAGGATGCCTGAACATGCTGCTGATTAACCTCCTGCCCTGGCGCAGGCAGCGGTTGCGTCGGCGAGCGCGTCGCTGGCTGGCGCTATTGCTGCTGCAATTGATATTGGTCGCCGTCGCGCTCGCCGGTTTCTATTGGCACTGGCACCAGCAACGGCTGATGTTGCAACGAGAGCTGGACGGGCTGTCGGCGCAGCAACGGCAATTGACGCAGCAATACCAGCAAACCCGTCGGATGTGGCATCAACTGCGGGATTATCAGGCGCAGCGTGATGCCGATGAGGCGGCGCTGCGCCACAATCAGCGCTACCTGACTCTGCTGGAACAGATGGCATCGATGATGCCCCGACGTCTCTGGCTGACGGATCTCGCCGATCGGGGCGATCACCTATTGATTTCCGGGCTGAGCGAAAACTATACCGACATCGTCGATCTGAATCGTTCACTGACCCGCCACCCCGATCTGGCGCGGGTGCGGGTGCTTCAGGCGCGGCGGCAGAACGACCGAAGGTTGTTGCGCTTTTCGCTTCAGGCGGATTGGGTGCTCGCCAGTTCAATAAAGGACGGGCGGGATGGTGATTAACCTGATACTTGATTGGCCGGGGTGGGGGAGTAAACCGCGCTGGATATTGGCGGCGGCGCAGGTGGTATTGATCGGCGCTTTTTCACTGCTCGGCAGTGTGCTGGTTTTGAGCGCCGAGCGGCAGCAAATCTTGCAGGTGAATCAAATGATTATGGATCAACGCGCCGCGATACGACACCTTCGGCGGCAACTCGACTCACTGCCTTCTTTTGCCGCGTTGCAGGTGCGGTTAGCGGAGCGGAAAAGCGAAAAACCGTCATTCCATGCAGATATGCCGTCGCTGCTGGTCAGCGCGCCGCTGTCAAAATCCGGGGCAGTACTGCTTTCCTGGCAGCCGGCGGCGCATCAGGATAACCATCAAGCCGGGTTATTAACCCTTAGCGCCGACTATCAGGGGCTGTTGCTCGTGCTGCGTAAATTTATCGCGTTGCCGCACGTGCTGCGAATTGAGCGGTTGACGATGACGTCGGTAGAGGGGGTTTTGCATATTGATATGCATCTGCTGAAACCGACGGCGGAGCGGAGGGCGGAGATTGAATAGAACGGCGTCAGGCTGCTTCATTTCGGCATTTATCGCCTTATCCGCTATCGCCGCCACCGATGCGGAAACAGGCCGCAGGGATCCCTTCCAGCCGGTATTCGCCGCGTCTTGCGCGCAAAGTCAGGTTATGCGGCGCTGGCAGTTAAAAGGCGTGATTGGAGTCGGTCAAACATGGGTGGGCTGGTTGGCTGAAGCGGAAAACCGCTGGCGGCGGTTAACGCCGGGAACGGTGATCCCGCCGGGAAACTGGCAGGTCAGCCATCTGGATAAATCCGGCGCGACATTGACGGCGGTTGATCGAAATGAGCGCTGCGACGGCGCGCCGGCGGAGATTTCCATGGCGTCGCCCTTCATTAAAAAAACGCCGGGAGCGTTTTTCAACGTCGCTTGCGACGGCCCGAAGGGTGACGGGCAGGAAGCCTGTCATAAAAAAACGCCGGGAGCGTTTTTCAACGTCGCTTGCGACGGCCCGCAGGGTGACGGGCAGGAAGCCTGTCATCAAAAAACCGACGCGCATTAGAAAAACGTCTCAGGACGAGGAGTATGACGACGATGCAAATAAAGAAAATGCCGATCCCGGCTTTGCTGCTGATTATCAGCATCGCGGCGCAGGCGAAGAACGACGCGCCGGTCTCCATGGCATTTGAGGATTCGCCTATACAGCGGGTATTGCAGGCTTTGGCGGATCATCAGCAGCTAAATATGGTGATGGCACCGGGCGTGGAGGGATCGATCAGCCTGCGGTTGACGGACGTACCCTGGCGGCAGGCGCTGGATATCGTGTTGCGTATGGGACAGCTTGGCGTCGAACGGGACGGTAATGTCCTGCTGGTTTATCCCGCGTCTCACCTTGAAGCATTGCGGCAACAAAAAGAGGAGCGCGTCGTCGAACAGGCGCAAAGGCAGCCATTACAGAACCTTTCCGTTGCGTTGCAGTACGCCGATGCGGCGGAGATAGCCGCCAGCATGCAAGCTCAGCACGGCGCTTTGCTTACCGAGCGCGGGAGCGTCACCGTGGATAAACGAACCAATACGTTACTGATCCGCGATACGGCCGCAGCGCTGGAACAGTTAACGTCGTGGGTGAGCGAACTGGATTTGCCGCTATCGCAAGTGCAGCTTGCGGCGCATATCGTGACGATCAGCAGCGGAAACTTGCGGGATTTGGGGGTCAACTGGGGGCTGGGGACGGGCGATGAGACCAATAAAGCATTGCGATTGAATAATTTTAATATCAGCTTGCCGGTAGAGACGCCCGCCATCAACGCGGGTTTCCATCTGGCGCGGCTTAACGGCCGTCTGCTTGAGCTGGAGCTGATGGCGTTAGAGCAGGAAAATCAGGTGGAAATCATTGCCAGTCCCCGTTTGCTGACGGCTCATAAGCAGACCGCCAGTATTAAGCAGGGGACGGAAATTCCCTATCAGGTTTCCAGCGGCGCCAGTGGCTCCACCTCGATTGAATTCAAGGAAGCGGTATTGGGGATGGAGGTGACGCCCAGCATTCTGCGGGCGGGGCGCATCACGATGAATCTGAAGATCAGTCAAAACATGCCGGGACAGACGATCAAGCAGAGCGATAACGGCGAGGCGCTGGCGATCGATAAACAGGAAATACAAACCCAGGTTACCGTCGCTGATGGCGAAACCATCGTGTTGGGCGGGATCTTTCAGCAGCAGAAAAAGCGTACCGACAGCCAGGTTCCGGCGTTAGGCGATATTCCCGTACTCGGACATTTGTTCAAAAATAGTACGCGGCAGGATACCCGGCGGGAATTGGTTATCTTTATTACGCCGACCTTGATTCCACCAAGCTAAACGGTAAAAAGTAGCAGAATTTTCATCATAACGGCGCGATATTTTAATTAATTCGTGTCTTCTAAGTTTGACGCTGCGACAGATTTAGCTTACAAGGGTTAGCGAATTGAGCACAGAAGTGTTGTTCCACCGAAAATGTCGATAAAACATACGTTATATTCGAAATAATTGATGTTGCAGCCTGGCGGCGAACAAAACGAGCCTCAGACGCTGAGTACGCGATGCGTCTGGCGTGAGAGCGTGAAGCCGAAAGGAATGCGACTTGAATAATGGCGGTATATTCCCCCGCGATGGGGCGTGTGGCATTTTATTCGGTTGCCAAACTACCCTGAGTATTGAGATAATTTTTTGTCTGATTCTCGCACTATCGCTCATGAGGTTTCAGTTTAGGTCCCGTCGCTGGGTTGATTGGCGGGGCGGGTTATCATTAACGAATTGTCTTAGTAATACCAAAAAACATGGCAGAGAAACGCAATATCTTTCTGGTTGGGCCTATGGGTGCCGGCAAAAGCACTATTGGCCGTCAGTTAGCTCAGCAACTCAATATGGAGTTTTTCGACTCCGATCAAGAAATTGAGCGACGCACCGGGGCTGATGTGGGCTGGGTATTCGATGTGGAAGGCGAAGAAGGCTTCCGCGATCGTGAAGAGAAAGTCATTAATGAATTGACGGAAAAGCAAGGCATCGTGCTGGCGACAGGCGGTGGTTCCGTCAAATCACGCGAGACACGCAACCGTCTTTCGGCGCGTGGGGTAGTCGTTTATCTGGAAACGACGATTGAGAAACAACTGGCCCGCACGCAGCGCGATAAGAAACGTCCGTTACTTCAAGTTGAAGCGCCTCCGCGCGCTGTTCTGGAAGAGTTGGCGAGAGAGCGGAATCCGTTGTACGAGGAGATCGCCGATATCACCATTCGAACCGATGAACAAAGCGCTAAAGTCGTTGCTAACCAGATTATCAATATGCTGGAAAGTAACTGAAAGTAATACATCATCTGCATTGCGCAGGTTTTGAACAGGTTATTAAACGAGCATGGAAAGAATTACCGTAACATTAGCCGAACGAAGTTATCCGATCACGATAGCCGCCGGATTGTTTAATGATTCGGCTTCTTTTATGCCGTTGAAAACAGGGGAACAGGCCATGCTGGTGACCAACCAGACATTGGCTCCTCTCTATCTTGAACATGTTCGCCGCGTGCTTGAGCAAAACGGCGTGCATGTCGATCAGGTTGTTTTGCCAGACGGCGAGAAATATAAATCCCTGGCCGTGCTGGATCAGGTTTTTACCGCGTTGCTGACTAAACCCCATGGCCGCGATACGACGATTGTCGCGTTAGGCGGCGGCGTGATCGGCGATTTGGCGGGGTTCGCCGCGGCGAGCTATCAACGCGGCGTGCGCTTTATCCAGGTGCCGACCACGCTGCTGGCGCAGGTCGACTCTTCCGTCGGCGGTAAAACCGCGGTGAATCATCCGCTGGGTAAAAACATGATCGGCGCTTTTTACCAGCCGGCATCGGTTGTGGTCGATTTAAATTGCCTGAAAACGTTGCCCGCGCGCGAATTATCCTCCGGTCTGGCGGAAGTCATCAAGTACGGCATTATTCTGGATCGCGATTTCTTTCTCTGGCTGGAAGAACATATTGAAGCCCTGCGCGCCTTGGATCATGATGCGCTGGCTTACTGCATTCGCCGTTGCTGTGAATTGAAAGCCGCGGTGGTTGCCGCCGATGAACGCGAAGGCGGCATGCGGGCGTTGCTCAACCTCGGGCATACCTATGGGCATGCCATTGAAACGGAAATGGGATACGGCAACTGGTTGCATGGCGAAGCGGTCGCCGCGGGGATGGTGATGGCCGCGCATGCCGCCCGGCGTCTCGGTCAGTTTTCGGCCGACGATATTGCGCGCGTCACCTCTCTGTTGGTTCGGGCCGGCCTGCCTGTCAGCGGGCCGGCGCAGATGTCGCCGGAATCTTATCTTCCCCACATGTTGCGTGATAAGAAGGTGCTGAACGGCGAGTTACGTCTTGTGCTGCCGACATCCATCGGTCAGGCTGAGATCCGCGGCGGCTTGGCGCACGATCTGGTGCTGGCGTCTATAACTGATTGTCTTGCATAGGCGCTTTTCTTTATTGTTAACGGTGAATGTGTTAACGACAGATAAGTGCTGATGGTTTATGGTTAATAAAATACAATGCGTTATGAATTGATAATTCGCGCCGGGGATGAGGTTGCGAATTTTAGCCTTTCAGTTGGGGGGTTTTAGATGGATGAGTTTAAGCCGGAAGATGAGCTGAAGCCTGATACCAGCGACCGTCGACCAACACGTCAGCAAAAAAGAAGCAGCAGTTTTTCCGTACCGAAAATCACGCTTTCCAGACAACACCTGATGATTGGTATCGGGGTGCTGGTATTGCTGTTGTTGATCGTGGGTATTGGTTCCGCCTTGCGGGCGCCTTCTCATCCGCAGTCTTCTCAGCCTCAGAGCCCATCCGCCGGCGAAAAGAGCATCGATCTCTCTTCATCGACGCCCATGACGCAGGGTGCGGAAACGCCAACGCCTGTCGATACCGTTTCAAACGCCGCCGGACAGCAGCCGCAAACGTTGAGCGCGCCGCCTATTTCCGGTACGCCGACTGAAGCTCAGCCCCAACCTCCGGTAAGCGGTCAACAACGTATTGAGTTGCCTGGCAATATCACCGACGCGCTTGCGCAGCAGCAGGGGCGTGTTAATGAATTTTCTCAGGGCGCGGCAGGCGCCTCAACGCTGCCGACGGCGCCGGCGACGGTAGCGCCGGCGGCCAAAGCGCCGGTCGGCAAGCCGGCGCACGGCAACGGCGGCAATTCCGCCGCGCACAGCGGCCATGCGACGCATGCGGCGAGTAAACCGGCGGCGCCGAAAGCCGCCGCATCAACCGCGGCGAATAAGCCTGCGGCTGCCGGCCCCGCCGGGGCAGGGAGTTCGATTCAAAATGCACCGGCCAGCCACTTTACTTTGCAACTGAGCGGCGCTTCTCGACCGGATACGCTGAGGGCTTACGCGCAACAACATAATTTGGCCCATTCGTGGGTTTATGAAACTAAACGCGACGGAAAATCCTGGTATGTGTTAGTGAATGGAGTCTATGCTTCTTCTACGGAAGCAAAGCGGGCGATAGCAATGCTGCCTGCTGATGTGCAAGCGAAAAAACCATGGGTTAAGCCGATCCGTCAGGTGAAGCAGGACTTGAATAAGTAACGCCAATTTTAGCCCTGATGTGCTGTCTGACACAGAGTACAATCCGCGGCTCTGAAAAGTATGAGTAACTAACGACGGCATGAAAAAAAACCGCGCTTTTTTAAAATGGGCTGGTGGTAAATATCCGCTGGTGGAAGAGATTCGTCGCTATTTACCCGCAGGAGACTGCCTGATTGAGCCGTTTGTTGGTGCGGGCTCTGTCTTTCTGAATACAGAGTACGACAACTATATATTGGCTGATATTAATAGCGACCTTATTAATCTTTATAACATCGTCAAGTCAAATGCAGACGATTTTATTCGCGACTCCCGCAAGCTTTTTACTGATGAAGTGAATACGTCAGAGACTTTCTATTTGCTGCGCCAAGAGTTTAATCTTTGCACTGACGCCTATCGGCGTGCGGTGCTGTTCCTTTATCTAAACCGGCACTGTTATAACGGTCTGTGTCGTTACAACATGCGCGGCGAATTTAACGTGCCGTTCGGCCGCTATAAAAAACCTTATTTCCCGGAAGAGGAAATTCGCTGGTTTGCTTTTAAGGCCAGAAGCGCGACGTTTGTTTGTGAGCATTATCAGCAGACCTTGATCAACGCTGCGCCCGGTTCGGTGGTTTATTGCGATCCTCCCTATGCGCCATTATCCGCGACCGCGAATTTTACGGCTTACCATACCAATAATTTCAATACCGCCGATCAGCAGAATCTGGCGCGCCTGGCGCATCGTCTGTCGGTTGAGAATCAGATCCCGGTGCTGATTTCCAATCACGATACGCTGCTGACGCGCGAGTGGTATCAGGAAGCATCTCTCTATGTGGTAAAAGCGCGCCGGACGATTAGCCGCAATATTCTGGGGCGGAGTAAAGTAAACGAGCTTTTAGCCTTATATTGTTGATAACGGTATTGTTGATCGTGGTTATGTGAATCGGATCGCAACCGGTTGTAAGCTGAGTAGAGTGATAACGAGATAAAAAGATCGACTGGAAGCAGGTTGTTCAACAGCGCGCATACCCGGTGGACTTCAAGCTGTGCGGTCGGACTGATACGCTAGCGGCCTGGAAAATGCGGGTATAGTTTAAAGAACCTCGCTGAACGGGATGATTAAACAGGCATCTCAGGCAGCAGGAATTCAGACTTTATCGTTTGGAGAAGCGAATGAAACCGTTTTTAATCGCCCCGTCTATTCTGTCGGCCGACTTTGCCCGGCTTGGCGAAGATACCGCTAACGCACTGTCGGCAGGCGCCGACGTGGTTCACTTCGATGTGATGGATAACCACTATGTACCCAATCTGACGATGGGGCCGCAGGTGTTGAAATCACTGCGGGATTACGGCATCACGGCGCCGATCGACGTGCATTTGATGGTAAAGCCGGTTGACCGGATTATTCCCGACTTCGCCCAGGCGGGCGCCAGTTTCATTACGTTTCACCCGGAAGCTTCTGAGCATGTCGATCGTTCCCTGCAACTGATCAAAGATTACGGCTGCAAGGCCGGTCTGGTGTTCAACCCCGCCACGCCGCTCAGCTACCTTGATTACGTGATGGATAAGCTGGACATTATTTTGCTGATGTCGGTTAACCCCGGATTTGGCGGGCAGTCATTCATTCCGTCCACGTTCGATAAATTGCGTCAGGTGCGCAAGCTGATTGACGACGGCGGCTATGACATCCGTCTGGAAGTGGATGGCGGCGTGAAGGTCGACAATATCGGCGCGATTGCGGCGGCGGGCGCCGATATGTTTGTCGCGGGCTCCGCGATTTTCAACCAGCCTGACTATCGCGCGGTGATTGACCAGATGCGCGGCGAACTGGCGAAGGTGGCGCATGAATAATACTTTGTCCATTCGGGGGCTGGCGTTTGACCTGGATGGCACGTTGATCAACAGCGTGCCGGGCCTGGCCGCCGCGATCGATTTAGCGTTGCAGGCGCAATCCCTTCCCGCCGCGGGTGAAGCGCGGGTCGCCGCCTGGATTGGCAACGGCGCCGATGTTCTGGTTGAACGAGCGCTGAATTGGGCCGGCGTGGAGCCGACGCCGCAGCGGATCCGTACTACCCGTGAGACGTTCGACAGTTATTACGCGCAAACCGTCGATAGCGGCAGCGAGCTGTTTCCCCAGGTTAAAGAGACGCTGGCGCAACTGGCCGCGCAAGGGTTGCCGATGGCGATCGTGACCAATAAACCGACGCCGTTTGTTGCGCCGTTACTGGCATCGTTGGGCATTGACGCGTATTTTTCCCTTATTATCGGCGGTGATGATGTCATCGCTAAAAAGCCGCATCCGGCTCCCCTGTATCTGGTATTGGGCAAGTTGGGATTGCGCGCGAGCGAATTGCTGTTCGTCGGCGATTCTCGTAATGATATTCAGGCATCCCAGGCTGCCGGCTGCCCATGCGTCGGCATGACCTATGGATATAACTATGGTGAAGCGATCGAGTTGAGTCATCCGGATATTGTGCTGGACCGTTTTGCCGATTTATTGCCCCTCGTCGGGTCGTCATCTTCAAAAAATCAGGAAGCATTAGTATGAGCAAGCCCATTGTATTTAGCGGAGCACAACCGTCTGGTGAACTGACCATTGGTAACTACATGGGTGCGTTGCGTCAGTGGGTCAATATGCAGGATGACTACGATTGCATCTACTGTATCGTCGACCTGCACGCCATCACCGTGCGTCAGGATGCGCAACAGTTGAGAAAAGCCTCGCTGGATACGCTGGCGTTGTATCTGGCCTGCGGCATCGATCCGCAAAAGAGCACCATCTTCGTTCAGTCGCATGTCCCTGAGCATACCCAACTGAGCTGGGTGCTGAACTGCTACACTTACTTCGGCGAACTGAGCCGTATGACGCAGTTTAAGGATAAATCTTCGCGCTATGCCGAAAATATCAATGCCGGTCTGTTTGATTACCCGGTGCTGATGGCGGCGGATATTCTGTTATATCAAACCGCGCAGGTGCCGGTGGGCGAAGACCAGAAACAGCATCTGGAGCTGAGCCGTGATATCGCCCAGCGCTTTAACTCGCTTTACGGCGATATTTTCCGGGTTCCCGAGCCGTTTATTCCGAAGTCGGGCGCGCGGGTGATGTCTTTGCTGGAACCGACCAAAAAGATGTCCAAATCGGACGATAACCGCAATAACGTTATCGGCCTGCTGGAAGATCCTAAATCGGTGGTGAAGAAAATCAAACGCGCGGTCACGGACTCGGATGAGCCGCCCGTCGTGCGTTATGACGTGGTGAATAAAGCGGGGGTTTCCAACCTGCTGGATATCCTGTCTGCGGTAACCGGTAAAACCATTGCCGAACTGGAGCAGGAATTCAGCGGCCAGATGTACGGCCACCTCAAAGGCGCGGTCGCCGATGCGGTATCCGGCATGCTGACGGACTTGCAGGCGCGTTATCACCACTTCCGCAATGACGAGGTCTTATTACAACAAATCATGCGTGACGGGGCGGAAAAGGCCAGCGCGCGCGCGCAGGAAACGTTGAAGAAAGTGTATGAAGCGGTTGGGTTTGTCGGCCGCCCGTAACCTCTTGCGCTGAAGGCTAAAAAAGGGCTGGCGATATTCTCCAGCCCTTTCGCTTTTCTCCCATTACCGCGGCAGCGGCGGGAACACATCCATCCGGGATGGGGTTCATTCCGAACGCTGAGTAAACCAGTTCAGTTTCTCTCTCAGACCGACAACGTCGCCGACAATGATCAAGCTCGGACTGACGGCCTGTTTTGCCAGTTCCCCAAGTTGGGAAAGCTGTCCGGTGAACACCCGCTGCGTCGCGGAAGTGCCGTTTTCGACCAGCGCCACCGGTACGGTCTCCGGGAGTTTCTGTTCTATCAATTTCCGCTGAATATAATCAGCCTGCTGAAGCCCCATGTAAAACACCAGCGTTTGTCTTTCGGCTGCCAGGCTAGCCCAATCGAGCTCGGTGTTATGTTGGACGTGGCCGGTGATTAACCGTACGCCTTGCGAGTAATTGCGGTGCGTCAATGGAATGCCGCTATAGGCTGAACAACCGGATGCGGCGGTAATTCCCGGCACCACCGAGAACGGGATCCCGGCTTGTTGCAGATGTTCCAGCTCTTCGCCGCCGCGGCCGAATATGAACGGATCGCCGCCTTTCAAGCGTACAACCCGTTTTCCCGCCAGCGCTTTTTCCTGCAATAGCTGATTAATCTGTTCCTGGGGAATGCAGTGATGCCCCAACTGTTTACCGACAAAAATACGCTCGGCATCGCGCCTGATCAGGTTAAGCACGCCTTGCGACACCAGACGATCGTAAACCACGATATCGGCCTGTTGCAGTTTCTGTAAGCCTTTCAGCGTTAACAGACCGGCATCGCCAGGACCGGCGCCCACCAGCGTCACTTCGCCTCTGTCATCGAGCGGTTCGGAGAACAACTGCTCGGTGAGCTGCTGGACGCTGGCGGTATCGTTATTGGCCAGCGATTGCATCAGCCGATCGTGGATAAACAGTTTTTCCCAGAAACGCCGGCGGGTATCCGATTTTCTGAAGCGGTTTTGCACGCGTTGACGCAGTTTCCCGGCAAAGGCGGCCAACTGACCCAGATGCAGCGGCAGGAGGCTTTCCAGTTTTTCACGCAATATCCGCGCCAGTACCGGCGCGCTTCCTCCGGACGATACGGCGACCATCAGGGGAGAACGGTCAATAATGGAAGGCATAATGAAGCTGGCGCTCTGAACGTCATCCACGCTGTTGCAGAAAATCTGTTGCTGACTGGCGTAGTCGTAAACTTGTTGATTGGTTTCACGATCGTCAGTGGCGGCAATCACCAGCCATGTGCCGGTTAACAGTTTGGGATCAAAGGAACCCTGCGCCAGCGTCACCCGCTTTTGGTCCTGCCAGCGGATAAATTTCTCGTTGAAACTGATGGCGTTCACCGTAAGAATGGCGCCGGCATCCAATAATAACCTGGCTTTACGTTCGGCCACTTCTCCACCGCCCACCAATAAACAAGGCTTATCGCGTAACTGACAGAATATTGGCAGGAAATCCATGTGGTGCCTCTTGGTAAATTTAGGTTGATAAAACCGCCTGCCGTCGGGACGGAATACGGAGGAGCGATGTCGATGGTGATAGTTTATCCGCCGTCAGCGATGGATAAGGTTTCAGTGACACACTGCCGTTGTTAACCTGGATGTCCTCATCTGCGGCGGGTGGGGACTCATTTTGCAGGCCGCGACCATCATATAGGCGAAATTGCTGTTTTTTCAATGGGCTGGTGACCAATAATTCACTGGACGTTGGTATCGGTATCCCAGCATGGCCGCGGATTGAACCGAAAGGCGTTCTATTATTCGAAATACCTGTTCAGGCGACATCACCGGCAGACATGCCGCTTCTTTCTCATGCGATAAGGTCGGCATAACGCCGCACGGTATTTAACAATGGGTTACGGTATGCCGGCCATACGTAAAAAAAAGTAAATGGGTGGCGCTAAGGAGTGCGGATACATACAATCACTACGCTTTCTGTAGTCGATTTCTTCAAAAAGGAATTCTCATGCTCAAACGTACTCTGGTTGCGGCGGCAGCCTTTATATCACTCACTGCTTTTTCTCCAGCGTTTGCTGCTTCCGGCACCACGCATGTTTTACTGACCACATCGGCAGGAAATATTGAACTGGCGTTGGATAATCAAAAAGCACCGGTTTCGGTGAAGAATTTTGTCGAGTACGTTAATAGCGGTTTTTATAACGGGACGACGTTTCATCGGGTTATCCCCGGCTTCATGATTCAAGGGGGCGGTTTCACCAGCGATATGAAGCAGAAAGCGACCAACGCTGCGATCGTTAACGAAGCGGATAATGGGTTACGCAATCTGCGCGGCACTATTTCGATGGCGCGTACGGCGGAAAAAGACAGCGCCACCAGTCAATTCTTTATCAACGTGGCAGACAATGCGTTTCTCGATCACGGTCAGCGCGATTTCGGCTATGCGGTGTTCGGCAAGGTAGTCAAAGGCATGGAGGTGGCGGATAAAATTGCCCAGGTGCAGACTGAAAACGTCGGCCCGTATCAAAATGTGCCCGCCAAACCGATTGTAATCCAGTCAGCGAAAGTCCTGCCCTGATTGGATTCCCGAACCAGCCTCCCTTCTCATATTGAGCGGATTTGATAAATTCGCTCAATTGAATTGGGATTGTTTATTTTTGAATAATAATATTATCGTTGATAAATATATCGGATAAAAAAAAGCGTGAGATTTTCTCACGCTTTTTTGTCGTCGGGTAATTATTGTGGTTTAGCGAGTGCCGTAAACCACAATGGTTTTACCATGTGCGGAGATCAAATTTTGGTCTTCTAACATTTTAAGTATCCGCCCTACGGTCTCGCGTGAACAGCCGACAATCTGGCCGATTTCCTGACGCGTGATTTTTATTTGCATGCCGTCCGGGTGGGTCATGGCATCCGGTTGTTTCGCCAGGTTCAACAAGGTCTGAGCAATACGCCCCGTTACGTCGAGGAAAGCCAAATTGCCGACTTTTTCTGAAGTCACTTGCAGTCTGCTGGCCATCTGAGCCGACAGGCGCATCAGGATATCGGGGTTAACCTGGATCAGTTGTCGGAATTTTTTATAAGAAATTTCAGCAACTTCACACGCTGTTTTCGCCCGCACCCAGGCGCTGCGCTCCTGACCTTCCTCAAACAGGCCGAGTTCGCCGATAAAATCGCCCTGATTCAGATAAGAAAGAATCATTTCCTTGCCTTCTTCATCTTTGATCAGCACGGCGACGGAGCCTTTCACGATGTAGTAAAGCGTCTCTGCTTTTTCACCTTGGTGAATAAGCGTACTCTTCGATGGGTACTTGTGGATATGGCAATGAGAAAGGAACCATTCAAGAGTCGGGTCTGTTTGCGGTTTGCCGAGAACCATTCGATATCATCCTCTGTTGTCAGTCACTGCGCAATTCACAGGGCTCAGAGTTCCCTGTACGGCGTATTTACTGTTAAAAGTTCAAATTCAGTGTAGGCAGAACGACGTCAGGGAATATACTGGAGCCTTTATTTGGCGACGTCATCATCTCCCCGGCATCTGAGTTTGTCCAGAATAAGGCAGATACTGTTCTTGTTTTTAACACAGCTTGAAGGACGTGTCTTGTGTTGTCTCACTTCAGCATGATAAAGCTCTGGTTATCAGATGATTTTGTACAGTAACGATATAAATTTTCAAAAATTTTTTAGCGGAGGGTACCATGCAGGCTCGAGTGAAGTGGGTTGAAGGCTTAACATTCCTTGGCGAATCATCTTCCGGACATCAGATTTTAATGGATGGAAATTCGGGGGATAAAGCGCCAAGTCCAATGGAAATGGTATTGATGTCGGTGGGCGGATGCAGCGCGATTGATGTGGTGTCCATATTGCAAAAAGGGCGCAACGATGTTGCCGACTGCGAGGTTAAACTCACGTCGCAGCGGAAAGCGGAGGCGCCGCGTCTGTTTACCCATATCAACCTGCATTTTATCGTCTCCGGCAAAGGGTTGACCGAGAAAGCCGTAGAACGCGCGGTCGCGCTGTCTGCGGAGCGCTATTGCTCCGTGGCGCTGATGCTGGCTAAAGCGGTAGAGGTGACCCACAGCCATGAGGTCCGGGAATTGGCATAACCGCGTTGAACCGGAGCAGGCACGGTAGCGACCTGGTTTCTGCCGCCGTGCTTTTTTTCGAGCGACTATTCGATTTTCTTCCCTTCCAGCAAACGCTGAACCAATGGCGCCATAATTAATTCCATCGCCAGACCCATCTTCCCGCCCGGCACGACCAGCGTGTTGATATGGGAAATAAACGATCCCTGCAACATCGCCAGCAGATAGGGATAATCAATATTGTCCAGCCCCTGAAAATGGATCACCACAAAGCTCTCGTCCAGCGAAGGGATGGATTTGGCCGCGAAGGGGTTGGAGGTGTCCACGGTGGGAACCCGCTGGAAGTTGATATGGGTTCGTGAAAACTGCGGCGTAATGTAAGAGATGTAATCATCCATCGAACGGACGACCGAATCCATGACCGCTTCGCGCGAGTGGCCGCGTTCATTCACATCACGGATCAGTTTTTGAATCCATTCCAGGTTGACGATAGGCACCACGCCGACCAGTAAGTCGACATGCTGCGCCACGTTGTGCTGGTCGGTCACCACGCCGCCGTGCAGTCCTTCATAAAACAGCACGTCGGTCGGTTCGGGCATGGGTTCCCACGGCGTGAATGTACCGGGTACCTGATTGTAGGGAATGGCTTCATCATAGGTATGAAGATATTTACGCGTTTTCCCTCGTCCGTGCCGACCATATTCGATGAAGGATTGCTCCAGCAGGCTGAAATCATTGGCCTCCGGGCCGAAATAGCTGATATGACGGCCAAGATCTCGCGCCTTGCGAATTTCCATATCCATTTCCGGCCGGGTATAACGGTGAAAGCTATCGCCTTCAAGCTGGGCGGGGCGCATGTTCAGTTGATGAAAGATCTTGTGAAAGGCCAGACTGGTTGTTGTGGTTCCCGCGCCGCTGGAGCCGGTCACGGCAATAATCGGATGCTTATGCGACATAAGACGATTTACTCCGTCATGGTGGCGAATACGCCATCAAAAAAGAAAAGGTATCAGACGGGGCCGACCTCCGCGACGAACTCCGCCGGGATCTGTCGCTCTGCCGCCCGGCGGTTCATCTCGGTCTGGCTGCGATAGGGAATGTCGTCAACCTCAGGCTGTTTTCATCGTTGTTAGCATGGTCCGTAATACAGATACATCTTCTTTTAGTGCTTTGCCAGCGCTTAGTGAGGGGGATGCCCGCCCGCATTAAACTGACGGCGCGGCATGATGTTAATTGTTTCATGCAACTCAGACCATACCAGCACGACCTCGCCTGATTCCAACTGCCGGCGCACATCAGCGACTTTCTGTTGCAGCGTCCGTTCTTGCTCGCCGTAATCCGTTCCTTCCCGGAGAACGAAAGATTCGATGAGATTTTCCAGTGTTTCGGGTTCGAGTTGTTGCCAGGGAATAATCACGATTGTTTGTCCAGAAATTGAGTAAGCCAGGCTGGAATGCGCTTCTCAAGCCGGGCGGAAAGCGTCATACGTAATATGAATAAAAATATTGGTATCCGAACTTGTGCGATTAATATCACACTGTTAGCTTCAATGCTGCCGCTTAACAATGCATTCGTGACCAACTATACCGCAAAAACGCTTCAGGGTGAGGGGCACCCGTTACATGGAACTGAGCTTGTTTCTGTCGATGTTAGGTTTTCTCTGGGTTGCCGCCATTACGCCAGGCCCGAACAATATGTTGCTGACCACGTCCGGCGCCAATTTTGGTTTTTTCCGCTCTTTGTGGTTGATGATTGGCATCATGTTTGGCATGCAGAGCATTTTATTGCTGGTGGCATTTGGCGTAGGCAGCCTGATCCTCATCTATCCCTCTTTGCATTTCATGCTGAAAGTGCTTGGCAGCTTGTATCTGCTTTGGCTGGCGTGGAAAGTCGCCACCGCCGCCTACGAAAAGCTGGAAACCCTGGACGCGCCGCCGCGGCCGATTCGGTTTTATCAAGGGTGGCTGCTGCAATTCCTCAATCCCAAAGCCTGGCTGATGGCGTTGGGGGCGGTAGCCAGCTTTAGCCTGCCGGGGAGGGAATATCATCACTCGGTGGCGGCGATAAGTCTTGGCATCGTACTGGTGAATCTGGTCGCCGGCGCGATATGGCTCGGATTCGGCACTCTGATCGGCCGTTTGTTGCGCAGTAAAAAAGCCTGGATTATCTTCAACGTCTCGATGGGATTGCTGACGGCCGCCTGTGTCTTGCTGATTTGGCATTAGTCATTCGGCGCGGACCGATAATCTGCCTATCGGTCCGCGCCAGAGAAAGGCTAAGACGAGAGCTGCTGATTCATTTGCTCTAGCTGTTCCTGCGCCTCAAGCCACGCCATTTCAGTTTCTTCCAAATCCGTTTTCGCCTTTATCTGCTGCTGTAGGCAGTCCGTGAGTTCGGCTTTACGGCTGATATCGTAAAGCCCGGTATCCGCCAGCCTGGCCTCAACGGCTTCCAGCGCCGCGCCCAGTTTTTCCATCTGCTGTTCGAGCCGGGCGATTTGTTTGCGCAGCGGTTGCGTCTGTGCTCTCAGTTCGGCTTCCCGCCGCTTTTGCTCTTTTCTGGCCTGAGCGCTGTTGGCGGCGTTTTCTTTGGGCGTTTCGTCGGCGGCGCTGTCCTGGCGCTGTCTGTCCGTCAGCCACTGCTGGTAATCCTCCAGATCGCCGTCGAAAGGCTCGACCTTGCGATCGTGAACCAGATAGAGGTCATCGGTTGTGGAGCGAATCAGGTGCCGATCGTGCGATACCACCACCAGCGCGCCCTCGAAATCGATCAACGCTTCCGTCAGCGCCTGCCGCATATCGAGATCCAGGTGGTTGGTGGGTTCGTCGAGCAGCAACAGATTCGGGCGCTGCCAGACGACAAGCGCCAGCACCAGCCGGGCTTTTTCTCCTCCGGAGAAACGCTCGGTGATTTCCGTGACTTTGTCGCCCTGAAAACCGAAGCCGCCGAGGTAATCGCGCAGTTGCTGCTCGGTTTCCCGTTCTGCCAGACGCACCATATGCTGTAAGGGCGATTCATCGGCGCGCAGGAATTCCAACTGATGCTGGGCGAAGTAGCCCAGCTTCACGCCTTTCGCCAGCCCGATTTCCCCCTGAATCGGTTCCAGCGTTCCCGCCAGCAGCTTGATCAGCGTCGATTTCCCCGCGCCGTTATGCCCCAGCAGGCCGATGCGCGACCCCGGCACCAGATTCAGTTTGATCGATTCCAAAATCAGCTTGTCGCCATAACCGGCGCTGACTTTCTCCATGCGCAGCAAGGGGTTGGGCAGCGACTCCGGCGCCCGGAAGCTGAAGCGGAAGGGGTTGTCCACATGCGCCGGCGCAATCATTTCCATCCGCTCTAGCATTTTTATCCGGCTTTGCGCCTGTTTGGCTTTGGTCGCTTTGGCGCGGAAACGGTCGATGTAATGTTGCAGATGTGCGACCCGCTCCTGCTGATGTTCATACAGCGATTGCTGCTGCGCCAGCCGCGTGGCCCGCTGCCGTTCGAAAGAGCTGTAATTGCCGGTGTACTCGTTAAGCGTTTGTTGCTCGATGTGCAAAATCTTATTGACGATGGGATCGAGAAAATCACGGTCGTGCGAAATCAGCACCAGCGTCCCCGGATAGCTTTTCAGCCATTTCTCCAGCCAGATCACCGCATCCAGATCGAGGTGGTTGGTGGGTTCGTCGAGCAACAGCAGATCGGAGCGGCAAATGAGCGCCTGAGCCAGATTGAGGCGCATGCGCCAGCCGCCGGAAAAGGCGCTGACCGGTTGCTGTAACTGATCCTGCGAGAAACCGAGCCCGTTAAGTAAACTGGCGGCTCTGGCCTGAATCGTCCAGGCCTGAATGGCGTCCAGTTTGCCGTGCAGCGTCGCAATGGCATGGCCGTCATTGTCGTCGTTGGCGAGTTGCAGCGCCGTCTCAAGCTGGCGGAATTCCCGGTCGCCATCAATGACGTAATCAAGCGCCGGTACGTCCAGCGCCGGCGTTTCCTGATTCACCCAGGCCAGCGCCCATCCCTGCGGGAACGTGGCGCTGCCGCCGTCGGCGCTGATTTCACCTTTCAGTAATGCCAACAGGGTAGATTTACCACAGCCGTTCTTGCCCACCAGCCCCACTTTCTGGCCGGGGTTAATGGTCGCCGTCGCGTTATCCAGCAGAACATGTACACCACGTCGAATTTGCAGCGAGGAGAAAACAATCATAAAGCGCCGTATGTTCAGAGTATGTTAAATTATTGACTTGATATCAGGAGCGATTATGCCCTGCTTTTTAGTCGTAGCGCTGCATGGTAGCGGAAAATGACAACCATGACGACGCTTTGGAGGGGAATGATGTCGCAGCCACCCAAGATTCTGCTGCTGTATGCCCATCCGGAATCACAAGATTCGGTAGCAAACCGGGTTTTACTGCAACCGGCACAACAGTTGGATAATGTCACCGTACACGATCTGTATGCGCATTATCCTGATTTTTTTATCGATATTTATCATGAGCAGCAGTTGCTGCGCGAACATCAGGTCATTGTGTTTCAACACCCGTTTTATACCTACAGTTGCCCGGCCTTGTTAAAAGAGTGGTTTGACCGGGTGTTATCGCGCGGTTTCGCCAACGGGGCCGGCGGTAACGCGCTGGCGGGAAAATACTGGCGATCGGTGATTACCACCGGCGAACCGGAGGAAGCCTACCGGGTCGGGGGCAAGAGCCGCTATCCGATGGAGGATTTTCTGCGTCCGTTTGAGATGACCGCGTCTCTGTGCCGCATGCACTGGATTAAACCCATGATCGTTTATTGGGCGCGCCGTCTGCCCCCAGATGTTTTGTCCGGCTATGAACTGGCTTATGCCCAATGGCTGGCTTCTCCTTTCGCTCACGAGGAACGCTGATATGGAAAGCTCTACGCTGCTTACCGCAGGCGTTCTGTTTTTGTTTGTGGCGGTGCTCGCCGTGCCGATTGCGGCGCGAATCGGCATTGGCGCCGTGCTGGGTTATCTGATCGCCGGGATTGCCATCGGCCCCTGGGGATTGGGCTTTATCCGCGATGTTGACGCTATTCTGCACTTTTCCGAGCTTGGCGTCGTTTTTCTGATGTTTATCATCGGACTGGAACTGAACCCGAAAAAACTGTGGACGCTGCGACGCTCCATTTTCGGCGTCGGCGCCGCGCAGGTCGGGTTGAGCACGCTGCTTCTGGGGGGCGCGCTGTATCTGATGAACTTCTCCTGGCAGTCGGCGTTGATCGGCGGGGTAGGGTTGGCGATGTCGTCGACGGCGATGGCGTTGCAACTGATGCGTGAAAAGGGAATGAATCGCAACGAGTCCGGACAATTGGGATTTTCCGTCCTGCTGTTTCAGGATCTGGCGGTGATTCCGGCCCTCGCCCTGGTGCCTATTTTGGCGGGGGTTCAGGGCGAGATTGATGACTGGAGTCAGGTCGCGCTCAAGGTCGCGGCGTTCGCCGGTATGCTGATAGGCGGCCGTTATCTGGTGCGTCCGCTATTCCGTTTTATCGCCGCTTCCGGCGTGCGGGAAGTTTTTACCGCGGCGGCTTTGCTGCTGGTGCTGGGATCGGCGCTTTTTATGGAAGCGTTAGGATTTTCAATGGCGCTGGGGACGTTTATCGCCGGCGTGCTGTTGGCTGAAAGCGAGTATCGGCATGAGCTGGAAATCGCCATTGAGCCGTTTAAAGGACTGCTGCTCGGGTTGTTCTTCATCTCCGTCGGGATGGCGTTAAATCTGGGCGTTCTCTATGTCCATATCGTGGAAGTGCTGATTGCCGTACTGGCGCTGGTAGCCGTAAAAGGCACGGTGCTTTATGTGCTGGCCCGTATTAACCGCATGCGCCGCTCGGAGCGTTTACAATTTGCCGGCGTATTGAGCCAGGGCGGTGAGTTTGCGTTTGTGCTGTTTTCCGCCGCTTCGACGTACAAGGTTTTGCAGGGCGATCAACTGCCGCTGCTGTTGGTGACGGTAACGCTGTCGATGATGACCACGCCGCTGTTAATGCAGCTTATCGATCGGATCCTGATTCGGCGCTATAACCCCCTGGACGCGCCTGACGAGAAACCCTATGTCGCCGACGATGAGCCGCAGGTGATCGTGGTGGGATTCGGGCGCTTCGGGCAGGTGATCGGCCGCTTGCTGATGGCGAATAAAATGCGCATTACGGTGCTGGAACGCGATATCAGCGCAGTCAGTCTGATGCGCGGTTATGGTTATAAAGTATACTATGGTGATGCGACGGAGCTGGAACTATTGCGTTCGGCGGGCGCAGAGAAAGCGCAGTCCATCGTTATCACCAGCAATACGCCGGAAGATACCATGGCGATAGTGCATTTGTGCCAGCAGCATTTCCCGCATCTGGAAATTCTGGCCCGGGCGCGCGGCCGCGTCGAAGCGCATGAACTATTGCTGGCGGGGGTTAAGCATTTTTCCCGTGAAACCTTCTCCAGCTCGCTGGAGTTGGGCCGCAAGGCGCTGATATCGCTGGGGATGCATCCTCATCAGGCCTATCGCGCCCAGCAGCACTTTCGTCGTCTGGATATGCGCATGTTGCGGGAACTGATGCCGCAGTTGCAGAACGACGGGGCGCATATCTCCCGGGTGAAAGAAGCCCGGCGCGAGCTGGAAGATATCTTTCAACGGGAAATGCTGCATGAGCGTCGTCGGCAGGACGATTGGGATGAATTTGAATAATGTCTAAGCTGAAATAGGTCGGGATAAGATGCGTAAACGCTTTATCGCCGGGGCGATCTGCCCTGAATGTCGGACGCAGGATACCTTGGCCGTCGGGTATGAAGATCAAACGGAAGTGGTGGTATGCGTTAAGTGCGGCTATCGACAGACGCGTCCGGATCGGCCGCGGCGGGCCGCCGGGCGATCGGCGGATGAGATTATCGGTATTTTTCATCCTAAATAGGCATGACGATGTTATCCCCCTCACGGGAAAACGTTCCCGACGTTTTTTGACGCGTCCCATCCATGGGACTTGCCCGCTGGGCCGTCACTGCGTGACGTTGAAAAACGTTCCCGACGTTTTTTTATTGTGGGCGGTACATCGGGATTTTTTTCAGCTACAATTTGCGCCAGTTTGATTTCCAACGGTAGGAGATATCATGAAAGTAACAAAAGATCTGGTGGTCAGTCTGGCCTATCAGGTACGAACAGAAGACGGTGTATTGGTTGATGAGTCTCCGGTGAGTGCGCCGTTGGACTATCTGCATGGTCATGGCTCTTTGATTTCCGGTCTGGAAAATGCGCTGGAAGGCCGTGCGGTGGGCGACCATTTTGACGTTAATATCGCGTCTAACGATGCTTATGGTAGTTATGATGAAAACCTGGTTCAACGCGTGCCTAAAGACGTATTTATGGGCGTGGACGAACTTCAGGTCGGCATGCGTTTCCTGGCTGAAACCGATCAGGGGCCGGTGCCGGTTGAAATTACTGAAGTGGAAGACGATCACGTCGTGGTTGACGGCAACCATATGCTGGCCGGTCAAAATCTGAGCTTTAACGTTGAAGTCGTGGCCATTCGCGAAGCGACGGAAGAAGAGCTGGAGCATGGTCACGTTCACGGCGAACACGATCATGAACACGGCGATGGCTGCTGCGGCGGTCATGGTCACGATCATGACCACGAGCACGGTAAAGGCGGTTGCGGCAACGGCGGATGCGGTTGCCACTAATCCGTTTGAGCTGAGGCGAACGCTGGCTGTTGGCGCGAATCGTCGTCGGCTTATTCGGTAATAGCATCAGGGCAGAGGCGTTCGCTTCCGCCCTGATGCGTTTTATGCCGGTCCGGCGATCTCCGATAACGTGAGATGATTCAATAGTGCGGCGGCGGCGTTTCTTCCGACTGCGGCGCGATTAACGACGTTTGCTGGGTGCGTAACCTCTCCGTCAACAGGCGTACCTGCTCGCGTAGCCGACTGATTTCCCTTTCGTGTTGAATAAGCGTTTGGTTCAACTCTTCTATCGTCACTTCCTGAAAAGCCTGACGGCTTTCCAATAGTTCGAGCCGTTCTTCAAGCGATGACACTGGCATTCCCCCTACAGCTTACAGCCTATTACCCATAAGTTTGTCAGAAAGCAGAAACTTCTGGTAGTAAAAACGGTCGGAATAAGGCGCAATAAGCGATCTGAGCAGGTTCAGCTCACACTATTTCCGAGGCTCGCCTTTCGGGCTATGCGGTCCGGCCGTCGAGAACGGCGTTAAAAAACGATGAAATGTTTTTTATCAAAGGATTGTCGCGTGTGTCGTTGTGTTGTCTTCGTGCGCGCAGTTATAGTAGTCGCGAATGTATTTTTAATGATGGCTGGAGCGCGTAGCTCCAGATGCTGGAGAAATGGATGAAATCACTGTTTAAAGTAACGCTGTTAGCAACAACGATGGCTCTGACTCTGAACGCAGGCCAGGCTCTGGCGGCGGAAACGGCGCAGGCCTCTGATACGGCTGCGACGGCCAAATTCAAGAATGATGAGCAGGCCGCGGCTTATGCGTTAGGCGCATCGCTGGGGCGTTACATGGATAACTCCCTAAAAGAACAAGAAAAACTGGGTATTAAGCTGGATAAGGATCAGTTGATTGCCGGTGTTCAGGACGCGTTTGCCGATAAGAGCAAACTGACTGACGAAGAAATTGAAAAAACGCTGCAAGGCTTCGAAGGCCGGGTAAAAGCGGCGGCTGAAACCAAAATGAAGCAGGACGCCAAAGACAATGCGGATAAAGGCACGAAATATCGTGATGCTTTCGCCAAAGAAAAAGGCGTGAAGAAAACTGAATCCGGTCTGCTGTATCAGGTTGAGAAAGAAGGCAACGGCAGCGCGCCGAAAGACAGCGATACGGTTGTCGTTAACTACAAAGGCACGCTGGTTGACGGTAGCGAATTCGACAACTCCTACAAACGCGGCGAGCCGTTGTCTTTCCAACTTGACGGGGTGATTCCCGGCTGGACGGAAGGGTTAAAACACGTCAAGAAAGGCGGCAAGATCAAGCTGGTTATCCCGCCTACGCTGGCTTACGGCGAAAACGGCGTGCCGGGGATCCCGGCCAACTCCACGCTGGTGTTCGACGTTGAGCTGCTGGATATCAAATCAGCAGCTGATGTGAAAGCGGCCGATGACGCCAAAGCGGCAAAACCCGCCGCAGAAGAGAAAAGCGCGAAGTAATTCATCAGTCCCATCAACTGATGAGATATCAACCGCGGGCCATGCGCCCGCGGTTTTTTTATACAATAAAGATGAGTAAGTTCACCGTTCAGAAACGAAACCGTGAATTTCAGGGACGAGAGTGTGGACATTTGCTAGACTATGTTCCCTGTCAAGACAACAAATAAATGACGTTGAGGATGGTGTCTGCCATGTCTAGTTCGCTTGTGTCTGGCGAATCTTATGACCTTGATTTGCTGGATGAACGTCCGTTTAGCCAAACGGATTATGAGATCCTGAAATCGTATGAAGCGGTGGTCGATGGATTGGCCATGTTGATCGGTGAGCACTGTGAAATCGTGCTGCACTCGCTTGATGATTTGAAATGTTCCGCCGTGCGTATCGCCAACGGCGAACATACCGGCAGGAAAATCGGCTCGCCGATTACCGATCTTGCATTACGTATGCTGCATGACATGGCCGGTGAAGATAGTAGCGTTTCGAAAGCTTATTTCACCCGCGCTAAAAGCGGCGTGTTGATGAAGTCGGTCACTATCGCGATTCGTAACCGTGAACAACGGGTGATTGGATTACTCTGTATCAATATGAACCTGGATGTGCCTTTTTCACAGATAGTGCAGACCTTTATTCCCCCTGAGACGCATGAGGTCGCGTCCTCGGTGAACTTCGCGTCGTCGGTGGACGATCTGGTGGCGCAAACGCTGGAGTTTTCCATTGAAGAAGTCAATGCGGACCGCAATGTGTCCAACAATGCGAAAAATCGGCAAATTGTTCTGAGTCTGTATGAGAAAGGCATTTTTGATATCAAAGACGCGATTAATCAGGTCGCCGAGCGTCTGAATATCTCCAAACATACCGTGTATCTTTATATCCGCCAGTTTAAAAGCGGCGATTTCAGCGGACACGATCGTTGATGCTGAGCTATTGTCTGCTGGTTACCGGCCCCGCTTATGGTACGCAGCAAGCAAGCAGCGCGTTGCAGTTTGCGCAGGCTTTACTGGATGAAGGTCATCGGTTGGAAAGCGTGTTCTTCTATCGTGAAGGCGTGCTGAACGCCAACCAGCTCACCTCGCCGGCGAACGACGAGTTTGATCTGGTTCGGGCCTGGCAGCGTCTGGCGCGGGAACATCAGGCGACGCTAAATGTCTGTGTCGCCGCCGCGTTGCGCCGTGGGGTAACCGACCGTCAACAGGCGGAACAGCTAAAGTTGGGGGCTGCGAATTTGCAGGACGGCTTTACCTTAAGCGGTCTTGGCGAACTGGCTCGATCCGCTCTGACCTGCGATCGAGTCATCCAGTTTTAATCGGATTTAAGGCAGAGTCATGAAGCATGTCGCTTTTGTTTTTACTCACTCGCCTCATGGTAGCGCGTCCGGTCGGGAAGGGCTGGACGCGCTCCTTGCCATGTCCGCGTTGACAGAAGATATCGGCGTTTTCTTTATCGGCGACGGCGTATTGCAATTACTGCCGGGGCAGCAGCCGGAAAAGATTTTAATGCGCGACTATATTTCGACGTTTGGCGTGCTGCCGCTGTATGACATCGAACACTGCTATGTCTGCGCCGAATCTCTCCAGCAACGGGGAATTGCTTTAGATACCGATTGGGTTCTGGATGTGGCGCTCCTGCCCCCCGAGGCATTAAGACAGCGGCTGGCGAATTACCATGCCGTACTTTCATTTTAGCGGCGAGTGTTTTACCCATGTTGCATACGCTTTCCCATTCTCCTTATCATTGCGACATTGATGCGCTTCTACGTTGTTTAGGACCGGAAGACGCCTTGGTGCTGTTGCAGGACGGCGTTATCGCCGCGCTGGCGAATAGCGAAACGGCAAGCCGTCTCCTTAATACGTCGATCCCATTGTATGTTTTGCAAAATGATGCCGACGCCAGAGGCTTGGCTGCACAAATTTCAAACAACTTTTCATTGATTAGCTATAATCAATTTGTTCAACTGACGGTGCAATATTCGCAACAGCTGGCGTGGTAAAGCTGAATTTTTGTATATTTCTTGACTCCTTCCACGGCCAGCCCTAAAATTCTGCGTCCTCATACTTTGCCCTGCGCAAGTACGAGATGATTTATTACGTGTTTACGAAGCAAAAACCAGGAGCTTTTTGAATGGCAACAATTAACCAGCTGGTACGCAAGCCACGCGCCCTGAAGGTTGTTAAAAGCAACGTTCCGGCGCTGGAAGCATGCCCGCAGAAACGTGGCGTATGTACTCGCGTATATACCACCACCCCGAAAAAACCGAACTCCGCGCTGCGTAAAGTATGCCGTGTTCGTTTAACCAACGGTTTTGAAGTTACCTCCTATATTGGCGGTGAAGGTCATAACCTACAGGAACACTCCGTGATCCTGATCCGTGGCGGTCGTGTTAAAGACCTGCCAGGTGTTCGTTACCACACCGTTCGTGGCGCGCTGGACTGCTCTGGTGTTAAAGACCGTAAGCAATCCCGTTCCAAATACGGCGTGAAGAAGCCAAAGGCTTAATGGTTCTCCGTTAAGTAAGGCCAAACGTTTTAACTTAAATGTCAAACTAAACTCGTAGAGTTTTGGACAATCCTGAATTAACAACGGAGTATTTCCATGCCACGTCGTCGCGTCATTGGTCAACGTAAAATCCTGCCGGATCCTAAGTTCGGATCAGAGCTGTTGGCCAAATTTGTAAATATCCTGATGGTAGATGGCAAAAAATCTACCGCCGAAGCAATCGTCTATACCGCGCTTGAGACCCTGGCTCAGCGTTCAGGTAAAGACCACCTGGAAGCTTTTGAAGTAGCGCTGGACAACGTTCGTCCGACTGTCGAAGTTAAGTCTCGCCGCGTTGGTGGTTCTACTTATCAGGTACCAGTTGAAGTCCGTCCGGTTCGTCGTAATGCCCTGGCAATGCGTTGGATCGTTGAAGCTGCTCGTAAACGCGGTGATAAATCCATGGCTTTGCGCCTGGCGAACGAACTTTCTGATGCAGCGGAAAACAAAGGTACTGCTGTCAAGAAACGTGAAGACGTTCACCGTATGGCTGAAGCCAACAAGGCGTTCGCTCACTACCGTTGGTAATCCCTTCGCTGTAGTTATGCTAACCAGGCGGGCGCTTCAAAAAGCCAACCCGCTTGGCTTAACTAATTGAACGCCCTAGGATATAGAGGAAACAAATGGCTCGTACAACACCTATTGCACGCTACCGTAATATCGGTATCAGTGCGCACATCGATGCCGGTAAAACCACCACGACAGAACGTATTCTGTTCTATACCGGTGTGAACCATAAAATCGGTGAAGTTCATGACGGCGCGGCCACCATGGACTGGATGGCGCAGGAGCAGGAGCGTGGGATCACCATTACTTCTGCTGCGACAACTGCTTTCTGGTCAGGTATGGCCAAGCAGTATGAACCCCATCGTATCAACATCATCGACACCCCGGGACACGTTGACTTCACGATCGAAGTAGAACGTTCCATGCGTGTTCTTGACGGCGCAGTCATGGTTTACTGTGCTGTTGGTGGTGTTCAGCCGCAGTCTGAAACCGTATGGCGTCAGGCGAACAAATACAAAGTGCCGCGCATTGCGTTCGTTAACAAAATGGACCGCATGGGCGCGAACTTCCTGAAAGTGGTAAGCCAGATCAAAACCCGTCTGGGTGCGAATCCGGTACCGCTTCAGTTAGCTATTGGCGCTGAAGAACATTTCACCGGCGTTGTCGATCTGGTGAAAATGAAAGCGATCAACTGGAATGAAGCCGATCAGGGCATCACCTTCACTTATGAAGATATCCCGGCTGATATGCAGGATCTGGCTGAAGAATGGCATCAGAACCTGGTTGAGTCCGCAGCTGAAGCTTCAGAAGAGCTGATGGACAAATACCTGGGCGGTGAAGAACTGTCCGAAGAAGAAATCAAAAAAGCATTGCGTCAGCGCGTTCTGAACAACGAAATCATTCTGGTTACCTGTGGTTCCGCGTTCAAGAACAAAGGCGTGCAGGCATTGCTGGATGCCGTAATCGAATATCTGCCGTCGCCGACCGAAGTTCCGCCAATCAGCGGTATTCTGGACGATGGTAAAGATACGCCGGCGGTGCGTCATTCCGACGATAAAGAACCGTTTGCTGCGTTGGCATTTAAAATCGCCACCGACCCGTTCGTGGGTAACCTGACGTTCTTCCGCGTTTACTCTGGCGTGGTGAACTCTGGCGACACGGTGCTGAACTCCGTGAAATCCGCGCGCGAGCGTTTTGGCCGTATCGTTCAGATGCACGCCAACAAACGTGAAGAAATCAAAGAAGTTCGCGCAGGCGATATTGCCGCGGCAATCGGCCTGAAAGATGTGACCACCGGCGACACGCTGTGTAATCCGGATAATGCGATCATTCTGGAACGTATGGAATTCCCTGAACCGGTTATTTCCATCGCGGTAGAACCGAAAACCAAAGCCGACCAGGAAAAAATGGGTCTGGCTCTGGGGCGTCTGGCAAAAGAAGACCCGTCTTTCCGCGTATGGACCGACGAAGAATCCAACCAGACCATCATCGCCGGTATGGGCGAACTGCACCTGGAAATCATCGTTGACCGTATGCGTCGTGAGTTCAACGTTGAAGCCAACATCGGTAAACCTCAGGTTGCTTACCGTGAAACCATCCGCGATACCGTTAAGGACGTGGAAGGGAAACATGCGAAACAGTCTGGTGGTCGCGGTCAGTATGGTCATGTCGTTATCGACATGTATCCGCTGGAACCGGGCGGTGCCGGCTACGAATTTGTCAACGAAATCAAGGGCGGCGTAATTCCTGGCGAATACATCCCGGCTGTTGACAAAGGCGTTCAGGAACAGTTGAAATCAGGCCCGCTGGCGGGTTATCCGGTTGTAGACTTGGGCGTACGTTTGCATTTTGGTTCTTACCACGATGTCGACTCCTCTGAATTGGCGTTTAAATTGGCAGCGTCTATCGCGTTTAAAGAAGCATTTAAACGCGCTAAGCCGGTTCTGCTGGAACCCGTCATGAAAGTTGAAGTTGAAACGCCTGAAGACTATATGGGCGACGTAATTGGTGACTTGAACCGTCGCCGCGGTATCATCGAAGGTATGGAAGATACTGCGACAGGTAAGACTATTCGTGCCCAGGTACCGTTATCCGAAATGTTTGGGTATGCTACCGATCTGCGTTCGCAGACTCAGGGTCGTGCTTCTTACTCCATGGAGTTCCTGAAGTACGCTGAAGCGCCGAACAACGTGGCTCAGGCCGTTATTGAAGCCCGTGGTAAATAATCCGGGTTTAACACATTGAACCGTGCTCTCTCCATAGGGGGAGAGCATTAGAGTAAGGAATATCGCCGTGTCTAAAGAAAAATTTGAACGTACAAAACCCCATCTCAACGTCGGTACTATCGGCCACGTTGACCATGGTAAAACAACGCTGACTGCCGCCATTACTACCGTTCTGGCTAAAACCTACGGCGGCGCCGCCCGTGCATTCGATCAGATCGATAACGCGCCGGAAGAAAAAGCCCGTGGTATCACCATCAACACTTCTCACGTTGAATACGATACCCCGACTCGCCACTACGCGCACGTTGACTGCCCGGGACACGCCGACTATGTGAAAAACATGATCACCGGCGCCGCGCAGATGGACGGCGCGATCCTGGTTGTTGCCGCGACTGACGGCCCGATGCCGCAGACCCGTGAGCACATCCTGCTGGGCCGCCAGGTTGGCGTTCCTTACATCATCGTGTTCCTGAACAAATGCGACATGGTTGATGATGAAGAACTGCTGGAACTGGTTGAGATGGAAGTGCGTGAACTGCTGTCTCAGTACGATTTCCCGGGCGATGATACGCCAATCATTCGTGGTTCCGCGCTGAAAGCGCTAGAAGGCGAAGCTGAGTGGGAAGCGAAAATCATCGAACTGGCTGAAGCGCTGGATTCTTATATCCCGGAACCGGAGCGTGCGATTGACAAACCGTTCCTGCTGCCTATCGAAGACGTATTCTCCATCTCCGGTCGTGGT
>NZ_JBEIAC010000027.1:0-38368 GCF_040240335.1 Brenneria sp. L4-2C
GTTGTAAGGCGGCAATAATTTTGCCAATACAGTGGCTTTCCGCTCCGGTGAATAACGTTTCATATCAGGCTCCATTGCCCCCATTTAGCTTTTCAATAGGGGGTGACAACTATCCTGACAGAGGGGGGCGAGGTGCGACTGGAATGGAGCCGACAGAGACGGCTGACGACCCGCACCGACTGTTCGGGCAGCGTCACGCGTTACGATTACGACCGCTTCGGCCAACTGGTGCGCAGCGAGGATGCGGAAGGGAACATCACCCGGCGCGAATGGAACAAGTCCGGGCAGTTGAAGGCGGTCATCCGGCCGGCCGGCAGCCGGGAGCGGTTCGATTGGCGCGGGGCCGGCCAACTGACGGCCTGGACCGACGCGCTGGGACGCAGGACCAGCGCCGCAGCACGTATCTCTACGACCCTGCGGAGCCGTGGAGCCCGCTGGCGCGCATCGACCAGGCAAGGAAAGCCGGCGCCCCCGACGAGATGTACTGGTTCCATACCGACCTGAACAGCGCGCCGCTGGAGATGAGCGATGGCAAAGGCGCCGTGCGCTGGAGCGGACATTACGGCGGGTGGGGCGAGGTTGGGCGCCTGATGGTGGATAGCGTCGAGCTGCGGCAGGGACAACCCGTGATAGACCAGCCAATTTGGCCCTGCCCCCTAATAACTCTGCCAATTATGAAGGAAATGTAGCTTTAACCAGAGATCAAATACTTCTGGAATGAAGAGTAGGGCCTCAGTTGCAGTGGGGAGCAGACAAGGTGACTGGTAAGTAGTTACAGCTGGTGGTAAATACTCAGGGGCAACAAAACCATTATGAATTTGAAAGAATGTTCTGAGAAAATATGTGATTTACTATTACGATCTTCTTATCAAGATGAAGCCAATGAAATTGGCTTCCTTGCCAATAAGATATTAAATCTTGATAAGGGGGACAGTGAACGTATATCAATAATAGAGAGTCTAATATCTCGCTGCCATCCTAAATGGTTGGGCGATTATTATATAAATGGGGTCAATTACAAAGAATGGACGGATCTTGTTACAGCATTCAGAAATAAATTAAAGAAAGAAATATAAAAGCCGGAAGGCCTCCCAAGATCCTTCCGGCAATTTTATTTACCCACCCAATGATTAAGCCAACATTAGCCCAGACTCCGACCGAATAATCATCTTACCGGACAGCAGTTCAATCTCCAGCGGATGGCCGAGCAACCCGCTGCGTGTCAGCCAGTCGCCCGCCAGATAAAGCTAGCCGTTATCGTGTATCCAGTCCGCGCCCTCACAATCGAGACCGCCCAACTCTGCCAGCAGCACGGCGATATCGGTGTCCTCATCCGGTCGGGCCAACACCAGCCCGTTGCGGTACACGCGAGACGTAACAGCGTCCCGGCGGTAAAGCCCGCCTGAGCCAGTTCATCGCCGGTGAGCGTCAGTTCCGGCAGTTCACCCGGATAAAACGCCGTCTGAATGCTCATTGCGCCCCCCCTTGTCCAGCTCGCCGGGAAAGCGCTTGAGCTAGTCGGCGGCGGCACACTCATCAAACGGTTGCAGGCTTAATCCTTCCAGACAGTGCCTCTGCTCCCGCAAATCCTGCACGGTGATGACGATGCAGCCCGGCATCACGCGCAGATGCCCGGTTTCCTGTGGCCACTTGCCGCTGATGGTAATGGCGGGCGTTGAGGTGTAACCCTTGTTGGGGCGGTAGCCGACACGCAGATAGCGCTCCGGCTGAGAGATTTTAAAAACGGGGGGTATCAGGCGTAGAATGCGCGTCAGCCATAGTCAATCAGGAATGAACGGATGGGCGGTAGCGTGAGCGACTTCTTTTACTATGACGATGTTATGAGGGTAGTTTACAGCCAAAATTGGTAGTACGACCCGAAAGCCAGACGAAATCGTCCCTATGATCCGAATTATCATGGACATATGATCCCGTTAAAGATGAGATGAATGTTGATAATAGTGTTGTTAGGGTGCCATTACGAAAATGAAAATTACTCTTAAAGATAAAATAGATGAGCGCTTGGTAAGATTTAAATCTGATATCGGCTGTGGCGTTGCTATTTGGGAAAGTGATAGATTTTCATCAAACACTTCTTGTGATATTGAATTAGAAATCGATGATTTTTTTGAATATGGTAAAAACATAGCCCTCGAGAAAAAACATGATTGCAGTATCGATTTTATCGACAATTATATGATTTTTAAAGCAAAAATAATATCATGTGAAGATGGTGGTATTTTGGTTTTATCACTTGGGAGCGATATTGTTTTTATAGAAGCATCGGGTGGAATTGAAATAGATGGATATATATCATTTTTTACTACTCCTGATAAAGTTAAGCTATACCCAATAGAACTATAATGTTTATAGCCGAGGTATTATAAACCCCCGCATTTTATAATCCGTTGATGTTGATCAATCCGTTGGGTAGAGTGGCGATCAAATTTAGAGTGAAAATAATCCATTCGGTTCTTCCCGTGCAGCCTGGCGTGACGCTATGAGAAAGCGGGAATACCTACAAGTCAACTCCCAATTAGCCAGTCGGAAAATAGCTCTGGTTGGGAATATAGATATGAAGTACCCAAAACCAGGTGGTGGAAATATTTCTGCGACAGTGCAACAACAAACTATCGCATGTCCAGAGGTTTTATATCCCTGAAAGTGTACAAATTCAGGTTGGCCCTATCGGTCCTCAGACTTCGGGAGGGAAAATATATCGGGGGGGAGATACTCAGATTAAAATTCTTAACTATGCCGACAGAGCTAAACTTGTTCCTGTTGGTCAACCAAGAAAAATTACATCTAAGAAGTGTGGTGTTTAATATGGATACTATAAGCGCTTTTAAATTATTGGATAACCTTGACGGATACGATAAAGTGGCTAATCCTAAAAGACTAAGCGTCTTTGAATTATTACCATATGGGATAACATGGCTATGCAATGGAAGAATGAATGAAATAAAACATAATGATAAGATCATTCCTTTATTGTTAAAAGACAATGACGGTATTGCTTTAATTAAATCACCATTTAATAAAAAAGATAACCAAGCGTATATTATGACCCCATTGAATGAAATAAAGTGGAATGTTGGGGAGCTTGTTAGAAAAAATATTGAAAGTGCTATTTTTTCTGATGTTTATTATGTTCTTAATGATCTCTGTTTTTTCGTTAATGTAGGTGGCCGTGATTATCGATTTGTGTTTGAACCCAATACAGGAAAAATCGGAAATTTAATTCCATCTTATTAATGATAGCCGGAAGCGACCTAAACGATCCTTCGGGTACTTTTTACCCGCCGTTTAGCTCAGATATCAGTCTCAATCACTATCCTGACCCGCTCGACAGTGACGACGACCGGTATCTCGGTAATAAAGCCTGACTCTCCCAGACAGCAGCCTTTGAGGTTGATGGCAGGCAGCGGTTCGGTATTGAACCCTGCTCCTGTAGCCACTTGCTGCTGATGGTAATGGCGGGTGTGGAGAGTCGCCCTTGTTGGTCCGGTAGCCGACACGCTGATAGCGCTCGCGCTGGGAGATTTTAAACACGGGGGATATCTGGGTAGAATGTATGTCCACCGTAAGCGACTGAGTATAGATAGGCGGTAGCCAGCTCCTGTTACCTTGTTAGGATCCTCATCAGGTAGTCCTTATGCTGGAATTAGTGCGGCTCATCGAACGAAACGAGCTATGCTGGGAGGATGGGACACTTCCTTGAAACAAGAGTTCAATATTAGCTATAGAGAGATGCTTGATGCAGGCGTTCATTCTGGTCAAGCCAAAAAATCCCTTAATGCTGCATATAAATATTTTGATGGATTGAGAAAAAATAATATTGGCAATCCTTTCTTTGATATTTAACAATCACTAAATTAAATATGAGATCACTATCTATGGAGAAAGATAAAATTACAGAAAAATTAAACGCCATAGAAAAAATTATAGGTAAAAAATTACCTGATGCTTATAAAAGATTTTTATCTGAAGAAGTGAGAGATAAAGAGGTTTATGAAATAAATAATAGTCGAGGGGATGTTGTTTATATTTATAATTACCAAGATGTACTTGAAAGAAATGAAACTTATACGGTACAGGATGTTGATCCTAATTATTTTTTAATTGGTCAAGATGGAGATATAGGCTATTTTATTTGCCTGGATAAAAATAATGATAAAATCTCTAGCCTAGATCTTGGCGCTCTTGGTAGTTTAGATATGGATGAAGAAGCAACGGATTTGTATGATTTACGTGCTTAATTTTTTATAATTAAATAAAAGCCGGAAGCGATCCCCAAGATCCTTCCGGCTATTTTAGAGAGATTTTAAAAAAGTGGTATCTGGCGTAGAATGCGCGTCAGCCATAGTTAATCAGGAATGAACGGATGGGCGGTAGTGTGAGCGACTTCTTTTACATGACGATGTTATGAGGGGAGTTTACAGCCAAGATTGGTAGTACGACCCGAAAGCCAGACGAAATCGTCCCTATGATCCGATTGGGCTATTGGGTGGGTTGAATCAGTAAATCCTCTGACATGGATCGATCCGCTGGGGTTGAGTAAATGTAAAATTGTTAAAGCAAAAAGTAGACGTGACGCTATTAAAAAAGCTCAGCAACATTCGCAAGTACCCAGACCCTCCCGAGGTGGAAGAAATATTCACATTAATAAGTTGAACCCTGGCTGTCGAGGTAAAAACTGGTCAGAGATGAAATCTCAAGGTGGAACCAAACTCGGCAGAGAAAACCAATATGGTAAAAATAAATGGTTTGAACATCCCGATGCTGGTTTACCCAACGTTCCAAAGCATCATGATTCAGGTCATATCCACTCAACTAATCCAAAAGGCTAAGAGGTAATTTTCACGTGATGAAAAATGAAAGGTTAATAAAGTTTCCCGTGCCAGACTGGAATCGGGTAACTTCGGAAAAATTTGATGTTGTCATTACATGTTTTAGTTACCAGTATGATTTCGACGAGAATTTTTATGGTCCCTATGGGTTCGACACTCCGGTGTCACAAGATATCATTCATAGCATTTTTAAAAATGTGTATTACTATGATGGCATTACGAATAAGTTTTCTACAGCGAGTACATTCAAAAAGAAAGGTTTGTACTTTTTTGATGGTTTTAAGCAGTTAAAATTTGAAGTGGAAAATTATCAATTAGCATTAAAGAAAAATGAATATAAAAATAAAAAAGGACTAGAGTCAGATGTATGGCCTGTAAAGCCTTTCTTAGTGGATTCTATAAGAAATGACCAGTTTGAAGATTCTTTTCTTTTAAAATTAATGAATGATAATGTTGGCTTTTTTATAGTAAATCATTACTCTTCTGAGGCGGGGCAATGTATCTTGGTTTTTTCAAGTGAGTTGTGTTGCAGTTTTTCTGATGCTGCAAAAAAATATAATATTGAGATTAATGAAATAGAATCTATTAATGTTTTAAAATCTTGGTAGTAAAAATTAAAATTACTATAACTAACTCATCGTGAGGTAAAAAGCCCTCACTACAACCTCTTAGTCATTCCCAATTATCTCCGCCAGTTCCAACCCACCGGGAAAGCGGTTAAGCCAGCCGGCGGCGCGTTTATCGAACGGCTCTCGGCTTAATCCTTCCGGACAGCGCCAGAGTTCCCGCAAATCCTGCACGGTAATGAAGATGCTCACCGGCATCACGCGCAGCTTGAGCGGCTGCCCGGTGCTGAAATAGGCACTGCGACCCCTCTTACACCAGGCCAGCAATGAAAATATTCTGATTGAGCAAGGATATGGTCGAACAAAATGTTGTGCTGGACGCATCGGAACTGAAACAGGCTTTACCGGAGTGGCCCCGGTTAAGCACGATAGGTGTGGCCGTAAACTATCGCATTGAAAAAAGAAGAAAGAGTCATTATTGCTGGTGGAACTGGGTGTGAGCAAATAATAAGCATTCATGCTCTCGCCCTGGCACTTCATCAGCTCAAGATAAATTTTCTTCAACACTCAGAGGATCATGCTGTTTATCTTTAAATTTTGGTTTGTGAGCGGTTTCATTATTTCAAACTCACAAATAAGGTATGGTTTACCTGCATTTAAATTGAGTGAACAGATGTCATGAATAATAAGTATAAATTGCATGAGTTTCTTGATGTCCATCGCCTGCAAACGCTGCAAGATAACTTCAGTAAATCAATGATGATTGCCCTCGTGGTGGTAGATCAGGACGGGGTTCCCGTCACCCGTCCCAGCGGGTTTTCCGATTTTTGCGCTCGCTCCAGAATGAATGAGGCACTGGCCAGGCATTGCTACGACAGCGACAGTGCGGGCGGTAAAGCCGCCATGCGCGCAGGCGAGCCGTTCGTTTATCGCTGCTATTGTGGTTTTGTGGAGTTTGCGGTGCCAATAATGGTTAATAATCATTATCTTGGCGCATTTATCTCGGGCCAGGTGAAGGTTGAAGAAGATCAAGAAAAAAGTATTCCCTACATTATGGATAACAATAATTTATGGGAAGAAAATCCCTGGCTTATCAACCAGCATCACAATACGCCGCGTATGCCGTACGAACGTTTCGAATCCACGGCGTATACGCTGCTGCATGTGGCTTCGTACCTGGTGGAGCAGGCTTATGCCAACAACATCCAGCGCGAACTGCGTTCCAAAGATCAGGAGTTGGCCAACGAGTTACGCAAACGTGTCGAGATTGAACGTTTATTGCATGACGCGGAGTTCAAAGCGCTCTCCTACCAAATCAACCCCCATTTTTTATTCAATGTGTTGAATACCATTGGCCGGCTGGCGTTTCTGGAAGATGCCGGCCGCACCGAAACGATGGTGCATGATTTTTCCGATATGATGCGTTATCTCTTACGCAAGAATAATAATGGGCTGATCACGCTTGGTCAGGAAATGAATTATGTCAATTGTTATATGGCGATTCAGAAAGTAAGAATGAATGACCGCTTTGATTATGTACGCGATATTCCTGATAAATATAACGACGTTGTTTGTCCATTTTTAATACTTCAGCCTTTGGTCGAAAACTTCTTTAATTATGTGGTGGAGCCGCGTGAAATGAAGAGCCATATCACTCTTCGCGCCACCGACGATGGCAAGGATGTCATTATTGAAATTACTGATAACGGTGACGGTATTTCCCGTGAAGATATTGAGTATATCCTGTCTGGCAACCAGAACCGACAAAAAGGCGGCATTGGCATTAATAATATTAAGAACCGCCTTCAACTGCTATTTGGTGAACGTTATGGCTTGCAAATCACCAGCCCCCATAAGCCGATGCTCGGCACCACAATAAAACTGCGGTTCCCTATGGTGCCAGCCTGAGTCTGGAGTGTGAGTATGTATAATATCGTTATTGTTGAAGATGAATACATTGAGTCGGAGTCTCTTAGACGCATTATTTCCCGCTGCGTCGAGAACGCCGTCATTCATGAGGCGTCAACCGGGAAAAAAGCCATCCAACTTATTGATAAGCTCAGTCAAATCGACATGATGTTCGTCGATATCAATATCCCGTTGCCCAACGGCAATCAGGTAATTGAGTACCTTAAGCAAAAAAATACCGATACCAAAGTGATCGTCACCACAGCCAATGACGACTTTGAAATCGTTCGCCATATGCTCAGCCTGAAAGTGGATGACTATCTTTTGAAACCGGTTAAGCAAAGTATTCTGAGCGATACGATTCGCAAGACGCTACAGGTAGACGAAGAGGCCTTATCGGCAACGCGCGAGCTGCGGCAGAACATCAGCGAGATGATAAATAGCTGTGATTATCCGCGTTGGCACACTTTTGTTTTTAGCATTCTTGATGCGGCATGCGCAGGGCAGTCGCTGGGTGACCCTCATTCCGCAACGGTCACCGACATGCTGGAACTCGTTCAACAACATCTCGCCGGTCTGGATGATGGCTATATGGACAGTCGGGATAAAATCGGCGACCTGGTGCAGAGTATTCGCCAGCAGGGCCTATCGGCGAACCATTACTGGCGGGTACTGAACGGGCTTTTGAGCATCAGCGAAAATATATTTGATCGGGCTTTTAAACAGTCCGGCGGCAGTATGGATTTTGTGGCCAGGGCGCAATTTCATATTGAAAAAAATATCCTCGGCAATCTGACGCTGGATGATATCGCGGCAAAAGTATTTGTCAGTCCCTGCTACTTGAGCCGCGCGTTTAAGAAAAGTACGGGCAGCGGTTTTTCCAGCTATATCACCAACCGCAAAATCAGCATGGCAAAATCACTGTTGCAGTTCAGTGACTTAAAAGTGAATACCCTTGCGCTGGAACTTTCCTGGCAGGATGCCAACTATTTTTGCCGTATCTTCAAAAAAGAGACGGGTATCGCCCCTTCCGATTACCGCAGAATAGTTTCGGCAGAGGCGTGTTAATGCCGCAGGGGATTTTTTGCGCTTGCAGTGAACGCGAGCGCAAGAAAGTCCGCCATCCCGGCAAGATAGTGTACTCACCAAAAAAGTCAGGGCCGCTAAGATAAGAAACTCCCATAATAAAGTAGCCCTGCCATGGACGATTATCTTTTTACCTCTGAATCGGTTGCCGAAGGGCATCCGGACAAAATGGCAGACCAGATATCTGATGCCATTCTTGATGCTTACCTGCTTAACGATCCCTGGGCCAAAGTGGCCTGCGAATGTCTGATAAAAACCGGCGCCGTGATTCTGGCCGGGGAAATATCCTCCAGCGCGAATGTCGATATCGAGTCGATTGTGCGTGCCGCCGTCAAATCCATCGGCTATGACAACTCAGCGAAAGGCTTTGATGGCGCTACCTGTGCCGTCGTCAATATGCTGGGCAGGCAATCCGTCGATATCGCGAACGGCATACATGCCAACGACCCGACGGCGCTCGGCGCCGGCGATCAGGGTATTACCTTCGGCTATGCCTGCAATGAGACGCCGCAGCTTATGCCGGCGCCTTTACTCTATGCGCATCGATTGATCGCGCGTCAGGCGATGCTGCGCAAAACGCAGCAGCTTGTCGGTTTGCTGCCGGATGCCAAAAGTCAGGTGACTTTGCGCTATCGCGGCGATCAAATAGTCGAGGCCGATACCCTCGTTATCTCCACGCAGCATCGTGAGGATATTTCGCTTGCCGCGCTGCGAGAGGCGGTGATTGAAGAGATCATCAAACCCGTTATCCCCGCACGCTGGCTAACGGCTAACACCCGTTTATTGATTAATCCGGCAGGTCGGTTCGTTAACGGCGGCCCGGCGGCGGATTGCGGGTTGACCGGGCGAAAGATCATTGTGGATACCTATGGCGGCGCGGCTTGTCATGGCGGCGGCGCTTTTTCAGGCAAAGATCCCTCAAAAGTCGATCGTTCGGCGGCGTACGCGGCCCGTTACGTAGCCAAAAATATTGTCGCGGCAGGGCTGGCGACGCGCTGCGAAGTTCAACTGGCCTGGGCCATTGGGCTTCCTCGCCCGGTTTCTCTTCGCATCAATACCTTCGGCACGGCCCGGCTTGCGCCGAAATCGCTGACGCAGTTGGTTGAGCAGCATTTTGACCTGAGCGTTTACGGCATCATCAGACAGCTTGATTTGCTCGCGCCGCGCTATCGCCAGACGGCATGTTACGGCCACTTCGGCCGGGAAATATTTCCATGGGAACTCACCGACAAGGCCGCGCTGCTGCGTGACGCTACAGCCCTTGCCTTGCGCCATCCTATGGTTACCCATTGAGTTGAAAATAACAGGAGAACGTTATGTCCGGGCAGAGTTTAGGCTTAATTGAAACCGTCGGTTTAGCGGTGGCGGTCGAGGCCGCCGACGCCGCCATGAAATCCGCAAATGTCGAGCTGGTCGGCTATGAGTTGACCAAAGGCGGCGGCCTGGTAACCGTGAAGTTAACGGGAGAAGTGGGCGCCATAAACGCCGCAGTGGCGGCGGGCGTTGCGGCCGCAAGCCGCATCGGCGATGTTTACGCCTGGAAGGTGATTGCGCGTACCGCAACCGGCATCGACAACCTGATTGCCTCACAGGAAACCTGCGGCGTGCCTCCCTTGCAACCCGTTGCCCCCGAGCCTGCTTACGCAGCGCCATCAGTCTCTGAGCCAAAAGCGCCGACGATCCCGGTCGTCACTGTCGAGCCCGTTGCGCTGACGTCCGGCTGTGCCGATGTGGCGAGTGACGTGAGCTTTGTCGCGTCGGTGAATCAACCATTGCCGGCGGGCGAACAGGTACGGCGTCAAGTCGCAGAGGAACGGGATGTTGAGGTTGAATCGGTTGCGGTTGAAAACGTCGGACAGGGCGATAAAAAGCCGTTGCGGACGCGGGGGAAAACCACGCGGAAATAATTGCATCAGGTAAGACGGGAGCCACCTTCGGGTGGTTTTTTTAACCATTGAAAAAATCCGCCCGCCGTTGCGGCGGCGCGGATTTTTTCAGCGCGATCGCGATCAGGTTGCGGAAGTTTTCGCGGTTTTGGCGGCGTTGGCGGCTTTGGTCGCGGGCAGGTTGCGGACGATGCAATAGCGGTAGATGCCCGCGCCAAGGAGTCCGCCGATAATCGGCGCGATCAGCGGCACGATAAAATAGGGAATATCTCTGGCGCCGGTCATGGAAATTTGTCCCCAGCCCGAGAAAAAGGTAAAGAGTTTCGGGCCGAAGTCACGCGCGGGATTCATGGCGAACCCGGTCAGCGGAGCGGTAGACGCGCCAATCACGGCGACCAGAATACCAATCAAAAGCGGCGCCAGCGGGCCTTTGGGTACGCCGTTGCCGTCATCCGTGAGCGCCATAATCAGCCCCATCAGAATGGAGGTGATGATAATTTCCACCAGTACCGCCAGCCCTACGCTGATGGATGATGCCGGGTAGGTAGAGAATATGCTGGCCAGGAACAGGCTGTCGGGGCTTCCGCGCACCATCTGGTGAGCCTGTTCATACTCGGCAAACAGATTGTGATACAGCAAATAGGTGAGCGCCGCCCCGCAAAAGGCGCCGGCTATCTGCGCCAGAATGTACGGCACCACCTTTCTGGCGCTGAAGGAAGCGAATACCCATAACGAGATGGTCACCGCCGGGTTGAGATGGGCGCCAGAAATACCGGCCGTCAGGTAGACGGCCAGGGCGATCCCCAGCCCCCACACCACACAAATTTCCCACAGACCGAAACCGGCGCCCGCCAGTTTTACCGCACATAACACGCTGGTGCCGAAAAAGATAAATAATCCGGTGCCAAGAAATTCGGCAATGCAGGCGCCTTTTACTGATTCAAGAGAGTGACTCATAGTATTTTCCTGTATCAAGTGATGCAGGGGCTCATCACTTAATGAATTGTTGAGTACAAGAGGAGGTTGATAATAAATAAAACAACATCATTGTTATTGGTACTGATTAGCCGCCGATATGACAATGGAAGCCCATTGATTCAACGACTTTTTTCAGACTTTCCATTTTTTCTTCCGGGTGAGACTGCGTATCACCCATCGGATAAATTCTTCCCAGCAAATTATATTTATTTTCCCCGAAGCTGTGATAGGGCAGTAAATGAATGGTATCCACGCCGGACATCAGCCTGGCGAATTCCGCGATATCACGAATTTCATCAGGGTTATCATTTACGCCGGGAATAACCGGAATACGGACAATCACTTTCGTAATAAATGAAATACGGATCAAATTTTCCAGAATGCGGCTATTATTCACGCCGGTATTCGCTTCATGGATGATCGGGTTAATCGCTTTAATATCGGTTAACGCTAAATCAACCCAGGGGAAGACATCCTCGATAACCTCTTTGCTGGTGAAGCCCGTGGTTTCAATGGCGGTGTGCCAGCCTTTGGATTTACAGGCTTTCAATAATTCGCGCGCAAACTCCGGCTGCGCCAGCGGTTCGCCGCCCGATAGGGTGACGCCGCCGCCGGAACGACGAAACAGATTCTCTTCTTTCTGTAGTTCACGGATAACATCGCTGACCGTCATCCGTTTCCCCTTCATTTCCAACGCCTGCGTCGGGCAAACGCGGGTGCAATCACCGCACTGGATGCAGCGCTCGCGATCGATAAAAAAGGGATTGCTGGTCGAAAGGGCTTGCTGTTTGCACACATCAATACATTTCCCACAGCGAATGCACTCGTTCTTTTTGTAGATTAGCTCGGGCTGTGGGCGCTGTGATTCCGGATTACTGCACCATTTACAGGCCAGCGGACAACCTTTAAAAAATGGAATAGTGCGGATACCCGGGCCATCGTGCAGGGAATAGCGCTGAATATTGAATAAAACGCCTTCCATACCGTATTCGACTCTATTCATAACATCACTCATCAATAAAAGCGGCCATCGGGCTGTAAACGCGTCAGCCGCCAAAAATCGGGTCTGATAGCGGGCCATGCACACCGGCATGGCCCGCAGGCAGGATCAAAATCAGAATTGCTGTTCGGTACGGCTGATAATGTCATCCTGAACTTCTTTGGCCAGCACGACGAACTGGGCGCTGTACCCCGCGACGCGCACCACCAGATCCTGATGCTGTTGCGGATTTTTCTGGGCTTCGATCAGGGTGTTGCGGTCGATAACGTTGAACTGGACGTGCATACCTTTCTTATCGAAGTAGTTACGCACCAGACCGCCGAAGTTATGTAACCCTTTTTCCCCCATTAGCGACGACGGCAGGAATTTCTGGTTATACAGCGTGCCGTTAGAGGCAATGAAGTGATCGAGTTTGGCGACAGAATTCGCCGCAGCGGTCGGGCCGAGAGTATCTTTGCCCTGACGCGGTGAGACGCCATCCGCCAGCGGCTCTTTAGCCAGACGTCCATCCGGCAGCGCGCTCACATCTTTGCCAAACAAGACGTTCGCCGAAACGGGATAGATACCCGCCTGGAAGCGTCCGCCGCGCGGGTTGGTGTATTTCTCCACTTCCTGGCAGTAGATCAGCGCGCAGTTGCGGGCGACAAGGTCGACTTCGTCAATATCGTTACCGAAGCAGGGCGTGTTTTCCAGAATATGGCGAATCTCTTCATAGCGCGCGTTACCGGTAGACGCCGTAGCGCCGGTGTCGGACAACTGGCGATAAACTTCATTTTTGATCGCGGCCGGATTCAGCGAGCCGTGCTCGTCGATGATGCGTTTGACCACGTTGTAAATTTCCTGCTCATCCAGAGAGGATTTAGCCGGCGCAGCGTGCGCTTTGCCGTTAACCGGATAGCCGAAGTTCGCATCCAACGCGTTTTTCAACTCTTGCAGCGTCAACCGGCGATCTTCGAAAACCTGTTTCTGTAGGGCATAGACGGAGTCACCGGTGTCGGCGATACCAAAGGCCTGCGGGCCGGTAAAGTTGTAAATCGCGCCGCCTTCCTGAAGCGATTTACCGCGACCGATACAATCATCCACCATGGCGGACAGGAAAGGCAACGGGCAGCGTTCGCCGTGGGCGATATCAACGCTGTTACAGGCTTCAACCAGTTGATGAACGAAGTGCGCCATCTGTTTTTTGAAGGCGGTAAAGAAGTCATCGATGCTGGTGTACTGCGTCAGCTCGCCAGTATTCGGCCCAAGCTGTTTCGCACCAGAACGACCATTGTTCAGGGTGATTTCCAGCACTTTCGCCACGTTGAAGAAGGCGGCGTCGTGCCAGCCCTCCGTGCGATGGGGAGCCTGCGGCTCCACGCAGCCGATGATGCAGTAATCGCGCGCGTCGCGCAGCGATACGCCACGGTTCTGCAAGGCCGGAATGATCACTTCATCGTTGTACATCGCCGGCACGCCGAGTCCCAGACGAACCAGTTCACACGCGCGGAACAGGAATTCATCCGGCGTGCCTTGCCAGACGCGAATGGAGAAGGACGGCTGTGGCAGGCGCACGTGGGCCGTCGCTTCCATACACATGTAGGTCAGGTCGTTAGTGGCATCGCGACCGTCTTCCGTTTGACCGCCCACGCACAGGTTTTGGAATACCGCATAGCCGGCAAACGCCTGGGCGGAAACTTCATCACGCGTTTTGTTGATGTCGTTCAGCTTGATCCAGCAACAGTCGACCAATTCCTGGGCAAACTCTTTACTGATGGATTTATCCGCGGCCAGGTAAGGGTACATATACTGGTCGTAGCGGCCGGGGGAGATAGAGTGACCGCTGGATTCAATCTGCAACATACTCTGAATGAACCAGAATGTCTGGCAGGCTTCCCAGAAGGTGGTCGCGCCGTATTCCGGTACGCGGGTACAGTTTTGCGCGATTTGCTCCAGTTCGCGTTGCCGCGTCGGGTCGCGCTCTTCACGGGCGAGGCGAGCCGCTTCCTGAGCGTAGCGGTGCGCAAAATTGATCGCGGCCTGATAGCTCAGGATCACGGCGTTGTAGAACTGTTCTTTTTTAATGTAATCAGATGAACTGCGATCAAGGTTTTCCAGCGCGCGGGTGACTTCGTTAATGATGCCGCGAAAACCGATTTTCAGTATTTTGCCGTAATCGACGCTAACGTGGCCGACGCCGCCATAGAAGTAGTTGCCGACGGTGAAGACGCCGTTACCCATACTTTCTTTGGTTTCTTCTGACATGTAAGACGCCGCCAGAGAACTGGTGGTTTTCCCAGGCCAGTATTTAAAGGCTTCATGCAGTTCTGATGCGGTTTTTTTAGGGATAATAAAGGGGTCGGCAATACGGTTCTCCATGGTATCGAATTCTTTTTCGACCCAGTCATAGGAGAATTCGGGACAAATTTCGGTTGAACGCGGATTAATGGTGACCGCCCCCACGATCAATTCGTCGGCACGGATTGTCACCGGCAGTTCATTGAATATTTTCTCAACGACTTTTGCGCGGCGCATAATTGCGGGTAAATGTTCGTTTTCTTTATAAGCCTCGGTCGCCAGCACGGCACGTTCAGATTCTACGTAAGGTTTTGCGTGCAGAATCATATTTTTGAGTCTTACAACACGATCGGTCGGATGAGTAAAGCCTTTCTCTAACATATAATAACTCCCGAAATGATATTGGCACGGTGTCGTCACCACGCCTGAATTGTTTAACCTCACGGCAGTGCCGGGTACACTATTGAATAATGCTGATACCTATTAAGCTGCTGAAGTGGCGTAATAATGACGGATGCCCCATCCAGTTGGTTGCGGTAACCAGCGAGCCATCCTGCACGGCCTCATCGTCTGCGGCATTTACCCAAATGCCGCCAGCCATTTCTATCTCGGGTTGAATGGTGAAATAACCCGTCACTCTTTTTCCCTGCAATACGCCGGCCGCGGCCAGAATTTGCGGGCCGTGGCAAATAGCCGCCACGGGTAGTGAAAAATTCATCGCGTAATGAATAATATTCAATACGGATTTGTTAAGGCGTAAATACTCGGGCGCCCGACCGCCTGAAATATAAACGCCGCAATAGTCATGTATTTTAATTTCATCAAATGAAGCGGTTAGTCGAAATAAATGACCGGGTTTTTCGGTATATGTTTGATCGCCTTTGAAATCATGAATAGCGGTCTTAATATATTCCCCAATTCTTTTTCCCGGACAAACCACATCAACTCTGAAACCTAACATGCGTAACGCCTGCCATGGCACCATGACTTCATAGTCTTCAGAGAAATCGCCTGCGAGAAGCAAGATTTTTTTCATAAGCGAACTCTCAGAATGTACTGGCATCCTCCTCAATGACGCGCATGGCTTCATTTACTGCGGCGACCTCACCGAATATTGCCAGTGTTGTGATATGTTGCGGGCAACTGCCAAAGATTTCCGATACCGCGACATGTGCGCTTTTACTGGCCTGATCGGCGTAAAAGTACAGATCCGGCACCGGCAGCATAATCAACCCGATGGCATCGATACGGACCATCTCCAGTCGGTTGCGTGACTCGGAAGGCATCCGCCGTTTTAACATGGCCAGCGTTTCCGGCGTCGGTGCGTTGATAATGCGTTTTTTCATCAATGGGTTACCCGCTCTGCGTTTATCAGCGAATATTGAGCGCTTCGACCATCACGCACCGGCGATTTCTGGCGAACGTGCGTGCCGAGGTCAGCCCTTCACCGGTGGGGCCGGCAATCGTAAACGTGGCGTGACCTTCGCCGCCGACGCCGATTCCGGCATATGACGGACCATTTTTCACGAAAATGGTGGTCTGAATAAGACGCGCCATCTTGGTGAGTTTTTCGACATTGGTGGAGTGCATGATGGCGGTATGCCGATTGCCATGTTCCACTTTTATCGCCAGTTCAATCGCTTCGTCGACATTTTCCACCCGCACGACCGGTAGAATCGGCATCATTAATTCATGTATCACAAACGGATGGTCGCGCTCGGTTTCGATCAAAATGACTTTGACCTCTTCCGCCGTACTGATGCCGAGTTGCTGAAGAATGAAGCCGGCGTCTTTGCCGACAAACGCCGTGTTCGGCCCCGTTCCTTTGTCGTTGAGCACCAGCGATTGCAGTTGCTGGATATGCGTCCTATCGCACAACAGCAAGGCGCCGCTCTTCTTCATGCAATGGATGAGATAATCCGCCACTTCGTTAACAACTATGACCTCTTTTTCCGCCACGCACGGCAGGTTGTTGTCGAAGCTGCACCCATTGATAATGTCGCGGGCGGCTTTCTCGATATTGGCGGTTTCATCCACTACGGCAGGGGGGTTGCCCGCACCGGCGCCAATCGCTTTCTTACCCGACGACATCACGGTTTTGACGATGGCCGGGCCGCCCGTCGCCACCAGCATGTTGACGCGAGGATCGTTGATTAACGCATTGGTGTTAGCAATCGAAGGGGTCGTTACCGTGACCACCAGGTTGGCAGGGGCGCCCAGCCGCGCCAGTCGCTGGTTAATCAACGCGACGCAGTGCAGTGAAACGGCGCGTGAACGCGGATGAGGGCTGAAGACCACCGTATTGCCAGCCGCCAGCATACCGATGGAATTGTTGATAATGGTTTCCGTCGGGTTGGTGGTGGGCGTTATTGAACCAATCACGCCATACGCTGAGTATTCCGTCAGGGTCAGACCGTTGTCGCCGCTTAACGCGCCGGTCGTCAGGTCTTCAACCCCCGGCGTTTTCAGCGCTGCGACACGGTTTTTCACCAGCTTATCCGCATAGTTACCCATCCCGGTTTCCTCTACCGCCATTCGGGATATGGCCTGCAAAACGTCATCCTGTAGGAACAGTTTGCGGATGCCGTCGACAAAACCGGCGCGATCCTGCATTGAGCAGTGGCGATACTGGATCTGCGCCTGTTGTGCGGCGGCAATGGCTTCATCCATGGTCGCAAAAGCACCGTCGTCCGAGGTGCCGGCGTCGAGCGGTTCCGGTCGAGCCCGGTTCGCCAGAACGCTGGCCACAATCGCCTCAAGATTGACATGCTCCGCTACCGGCGCGCTCGGCGCTGGAGCCTGCGGCGCTGTTTTCGTGTATTTACTCAGTACGCGGGAGACGGCCTGAGAAATTTCAAGATCGTTCATGCTCTTCATTCCTTACTTCGCATCGCTTCACGCATGTGTCTGCGCGCCATCAAATGTACGGTGTCGTCGTTGATTTGAGTGGTGTGGGATCCAGCGTTGACAGCAGTTGCATACCGACGTCTCTTGCTGCGATCACCGACTGGCGAACTGCCCCGGAATCCCCGGCGAAGGTGAAGATAACTTCATTGCTGAAGCTGGTGCCGTTTGCCGGACTGGCGTATCCCACCGGTTCAATGACGGCGGCTTTGGCTGCGGCGTCGGCCACCACGACGCCAATCGCCGCAGGGCAGGCGCAGGTCATACCGAAGGCTTTACCTACCGGCGCGCCAAACGCTTTGTTCAGGGCATAACTGGCCCGCGCGGTGTACTGGAATTCCAGATGACCCGCCGCAGAACCGTAGACATCGCCCATCGTTCGATTAATTTCAGACAGCGCGACTTCAATGGCGCGACGCACATCGGATACATCAGACGCCCCAAAGACGATTAAGCACCCATGTCCGCCGCCGCCCTCTGTATCACGCGCCAGTTCAATCGCGAGGATTTCACTATTGGTGGCCTTAATCGCCTCGTCGGCAGCGAAAATTTGTGGGCCCGCTCCCGTGCGCGCGCCAAGAATACCGATTGAGCGATATTTCTTGTCGATATTCATGACTTCGTGGAGCTGATGATCGACGTTGGCGATAACCAGCCCAATCGTGTGTCCGAGGGCCGTGCCGACAAATTCAGTTAAACCGCAGCCAGTGATATCGGCCGCCGTTTTTTTATTTGTTTTCACATCAGTCTGTTTATTCATTACTTCAGATATAATCTGTTCAACAAGATTATCTCTCATGGTCAGTATCCTCTGGCTTTATTAACTGACAGCTTTCGGCAGAATTTTTTCCACTTCGATATGCGGGCGCGGAATAACATGCACGGATACCAGTTCACCCACTTTACTTGCCGATGCGGAGCCCGCGTCCGTTGCTGCTTTAACGGCGCCGACATCACCACGAACCATGACTGTCACCAGCCCTGAGCCGATTTTTTCATATCCGACCAGGGTGACATTTGCGGATTTAACCATGGTATCCGCCGCTTCAATTGCAGATACCAGCCCTTTTGTTTCAACCATACCTAATGCTTCTTGTTGCATAATGACCTCAATATTTCAGGTAAGAGTAAAAGCAAGTAATGAAATAACCCGCCGGGTTAACTCCATCTACTTATTAATTCATGCACTACGATGTTATTGCGCTAAGGACAAAATGTTTTGCCCGATAAAGAGACTTTCTTGTTTTTCGCTATGAAGCGGGACAATAAATTCCTCCCTCAGAGCAGGGATGACGCATCAGGCGACCGCTGACATCGCGGATGAAATCGCCGCCGCATCCTGCGCAATCATTTTTTCTTCGTTGGTGGGGATCACGGCAACGATAGGGGAACCCGGCAATGAAATGACCCCATCCCGACCGGCGAAGACGTGCGCATTTTTCGCCGTATCGAGCCGAACGCCGAACACCGCCAGCCGTTGGGCCGTTAACTCGCGCACCAGCGCCGAATTCTCCCCGATGCCGCCGGTAAAAATCAGGGCGTCAAAGCGATGCAGGGAGGCGAGGTGCGCGCCAAGATGGCGGGCGAGCCGGTGAACCATGACGTCGATGGCCAGGGTCGCACGCGAACAGCCGTTGCTGCGCGCTTCCTGCAACGTTCGGCAATCGCTGGAAAGGCCGGAAAGACCCAGCAGCCCGGATTCGTTATTCACCATTTTGTACAGGGCGTCGAGAGTCTGCCCGGTGGTGTGGGCGATATAGGCGGCGGCGCCGAAATCCAGATCGCCGCAGCGTGTTCCCATCACCAGCCCCTCAAGCGGCGTCATGCCCATTGAGGTATCGACGCTTTCGCCATTTTTGACGGCGCATACCGACGATCCATTGCCCAGATGGGCAATCAGGATCCCGTGGTTTTTGGGGTCAAGATTCAGGCGGGCGACCGCCTCGGCGGCGATAAAACGATGCGATGTGCCGTGAAAACCATAGCGCCTGACCTGATATTGTTGTTGATATTCCAGGGGGATGGCATAGGTGTAGGCTGCGGGCGGCAGGGTCTGGTGAAAAGCCGTATCAAACACGGCGACCTGGGCCAGCGTCGGCAGCAGCGACATGGCCGCTTCAATGCCGACCAGGTTGGCTGGATTGTGCAAAGGGGCCAGCGCGGACAGTTCCCGTATGCGTGCGATAACCGACGGGGTGAGCAACACCGACTGCTTAAAATCACTGCCGCCATGCGCCACGCGGTGTCCAATGGCGCACAGGCGCGGCAGGAGGGCCAGACTATCAAGCCGGGTAAAGAGCGCTTTGAGCGCGCTGGTATGACTGGCTTCGTTCAGTAACTCGGTAGTTTTGTTGCCCGCCGCGTCTTTAAACGTAATACAGGCATCTTGCAGACCCAGTTTCTCCGCCAGACCGGACAGCAACGGCGCGTCCTCATTGCGCGGGAATACTGAAAATTTAAGTGATGATGAACCGCAGTTAATCACCAGAACCAGTGAAGCTAACGACATGATGACCCCAGTCTTTCAGGTGTGTGATGTGAGAGGAAAGCGCTCGCGGCTAAAACGCGCCAGCGCGGCGTTGGCGATGGCAATGTCTTCTTCAACGGTACCGCCGCTGATGCCGATTGCCCCGAGCAGTACGCCATCGGACCAGCAAGGCAGCCCGCCGCCGAAACAGCAAATGCCCGGTTCGTGCTGTAAACCGTAAAGGCTGGCGCCCGGCTGGACTTCAGCCGCGAGCTCATGAGTCGCCATTTTCAAGGCGATGGCAGTCCAGGCCTTTTGACCGGCAAGCGTATAGCTGATGAGTAAGGCGTTATCCATGCTGAAGAAGTAGCGCTGCTGACCGCAGGCATCCACCAGACTGAAAACGATCGGAACATTGCAGTCATCCGCCGCCTCGCTGGCGTATTGCGCCAGCGAGGCGGCGTCCGTCAGGCTCAGCGATATCCTCCGGGGCGATAACTGACGGGCAATGGCGTTGCTGATGCGGCGGTCAAGTTCGGTATGCAGATCGTGGCGCATGATATTCCTCCCGGACGGATTACTGACCGTTGAAATCCAGCGAATCGACGATGCCGACAACGGACGCATCGATAACCGAATGTTCCTTGCTGTTGCTCATCCGCGCCGAGCTGCCGGTGGTAATAATCACAATTTCACCATTGCCTGCGCCGACAAAATCGACGGCGACTTGCGCCATGCCCGTGGGCTGATAGTGTTCATCGAGGCGGGCGACAATCAGTAATTTTGCGCCGTTAAGCGAGGCGTGCTTGGTGGTCGAAACCAGCGCCCCTGTGACCTTAGCCAGATACATATTCCCTCCGCGGAGGTTGAATGATGGTAATGCCGCGATCCCGGATTTCATCCCGGGCCGCGGGCGTGATAAGCGTGCCGCGACGAATATAAATGGGTTGCCCGGCCGGCGTCCGGCGCACGTCGCTGAGCGTAATCAGCGCCTTTTCGCTGCCGGCCGATTGCATGACGGCGTCGCCGGCGACGACGGGGTGTCCAATGACCGTGAAGCCGTATTCCACCAGGGTTTGGGCGTACTGCGAAAGACGCGCCTTAAAGGCCGGCGGCAATGTGCAGGCCGATGATTCACGGCATTCGGCGTTGAGCGTTACGATGACCTGTTTATTCTGACTGAGCGCATGGCAAGCCCAGCGGCAGACCAGGTTATCGCGTAGCCCCAGCGCTATTTTGCTCATGCTGTTGCTGGACAAGGCCGGCAGGTAAAGCCCGCAATATTCGTCCGATGAGCGGCAGGGATCGCGGTTATCGCATAATGCGTCGATGCCGCGTTGGACAAGGCCTTGCAGGCAGGCTGTTTGCAGCGACGACTCGGCGGCGCTGTGCGAGAAGGTTAGCAGCAGCAAATAACCGCTGCGGTTCAGCGCGGTGAAACAATCCAGCGTCTCGGGCAGGGTGGAGAGATCCTCGCCGCTTAACACCACTCGCATCACTCGATGGTTTTGCAGACGCCGTTGTCGACGCGCCAGCAGCTCATCAATACTAGCGTCCAGCCATTGCGATAAACGTTGTTGATCCATAAGTTGCTCCTCAGCGGCTGTGCATGGCGATGCCAAGCGGCGTGACCAGCAACGGCTCTGGCGCCTGGATGACGCGTTTACCCGTGGCCTTGCGGAAGACCTCGGCAAATTGCCGGAAACTGCTGGCGCCGCCGACCAGATAGACATCGTCGACCGGGTAGCGCGCCAGCCAGCCGGCCGTCAGGCAAGCCATTTTTTCCGCTACCGGGCGCACCAACGCAAAGACCTGATCTTCATGTTCCGGCGATTTCTTCATCTCTTCCGCCTCGGCAATGGGTATGTTCAACGCGCCTGAGAGCACCAATGTCATATGGTTGCCGCCGGTGGGTTCATCTGCGCTAAAACAGACCTCACCGCCGCGTAGAATGCTAATGCCGGTCGTGCCGCCGCCCACATCCACTACCGCGCCCTCGCGAATGTTCATTGCCAACGCCGCGGCGACGGGTTCGTCCACAATTTGCGTCACGGCGAATCCCGCGGCTTCGACCATATTGACAATAACTTTCGTATTCCCTGCTGAGATCCCCGGCGGAATAGCCGTCGCCGCTTCGAGCAGCGTTCTGCCGAGACGTTGCTCCAGAATGTCTTTGAGGCCGATAACCACGCGGCTGGCGGCGAGAAAATCGACCACGACGCCGTCCTTCACCGCGCGGGAAGGGTGACTGACGCCCGCCACGGGGTTGTTTTGTTCATCCAGCGCAATCAAGGCGATATTGGCGGTACCCGGATCGACACCCACCTTTAGCGCTCCGGCGCAGGGGCGGCATTCGCCGCTTTTCACCAACGCAGCCAGTTCCCTCAACCGCCTGATTTCCTCGCCTTCAGCCATAATGGCGTTCCGTTATCACCCGTCTTACGCAGTCGCCGTTGCGCAAGCCGAATCCGTTCGCCTCTTCCACATCAATGTGCATTTCCAGCACGGCGTCGGCGCTGACGCGTACCAGCACGTGGCTAAGGATGCCGCCGCGCTGGCCGTCGATGCGCACATCGATTTCCATCCCATCACGCAGGGAGAATTGTTCCGCTTCGTCAGGAGAAATGTGGATATGACGCCAGGCCACAATCGTTCCGCCATGCTTTGTCACTCGCCCACACGGCCCAATAATGTCGATGCCCGGCGAGTCCTGTAAGTCGCCGGACATCCGCACCGGCGCTTTTACGCCCAGCGCAAAGCCGTCCGCGATGGAGATTTCAATCTGGGTAGCGCCGCGCAATGGCCCGAGCACCCGCACTTTACTCAGATCGCCTTTCGGGCCTCGCAGGGTTACGGTTTCTTCCGCGGCATACTGGCCCGGTTGTTTCACCGCTTTCATTCGGGTTAACGTGGAGCCGTAGCCAAACAGAACGTCCATATCTTCCCGGCTGAGATGCACGTGACGGTTGGAAATACCGACCGGAATATCCAGCGTCTGCGGGGCTTGAAGCGCGCCGGAGAGGGCGCGTGAGCCATGAGCCGCCAACTCCTGAATAATTTGTCTGGTGATCAATTCGGCTTGCTGTTGGTTGTCATTCATAACATTAACGACCTGAATAAGTGATGAAGTGGAGCGGATTTAGCATATTCAGTCCCGCGCTGCGCTTTTTGCCGTTACGCAGGACTTTTTTGACCGACCGGTCGGCTGAGGACAATCTTGTCCAGATTTATCCGGCGATGCGCGTCAGGAGCCGGTTTATATCAATGGCGTCGGGCTGGCAGGGGTTCGATGCCGTACAGCCATCCGCCAACGCAGCCGCAATAAGAGGTTTGCGTAAGGACTCGAAATCAGCCGGATTGTTGCCCAGTTCGGTCAGGGTGGCGGGGATGGCAAAATGGCGATTCATCTCGCGGATGCTGTTTATCAACGCGTGCAGCGTTTGCTGCGGGGTCGCGGCCTGGATGCCCATAATGGCGGCGCATTTCAGGTAGCGCGCCATCGCATAAGGGGAATGCTCAGCGTTGTATTCAATAATCAGCGGCAGCAGCATGGCGTTAATTTTGCCGTGCGCAATATGCAGCATGCCGCCGATAGCGTGCGCCATACCATGAACCAGTCCCAGCCCCGCGGAGTTAAACGCCATGCCCGCCATGCAGGAGGCATTGTGCATATGGGCGCGAGCCTGAACATTTTTCTCGTCCCGGAAAATCTCCGGCAGGTGCTGCCAGGTCAGCGCGATAGCTTTTTCCGCGAGCGCGTTGCTAAAATCATTGGCCCCCGTTGAGACCAGCGCCTCAATGGCGTGCGTGAGCACATCCATCCCGGTATCGACGGCGACGTGCAGGGGGACGGAGAGCACCAGATTAGGATCCAGAATGGCGCAATCCGGCACCAGTTCATCCGCGATAAGGGGATATTTGCGCCCATTTTGCGGGTCGGAAATGATGGCATAGGCGGTGACTTCCGACCCCGAACCGCTCGTGGTCGGGATGGCGATAAGTTCGATGGCGTGTCCGGGTAAATACTCTTGCAGCGTGACCTTAATCCCTTTGGCGGCATCCAGCGACGAACCGCCGCCGAGCGCAATAATCACGTCCGGTTTGAAGGACTTAAATTGAGCGGCGCCAGCCAGCAGGATTTCAACGCTCGGGTCGGGTTTTACGTCGCTGAAAATAGAGACCGAGGCGTGGGGCATCTCATTGATCAAATAGCGAGTCTTCCCTGAGGTCGCCATAAAATTATCGGTGACGATCCCGACTTTTTTATGGTTTAGTCTGCGCAACGTACCGATCGAGTCTTCGCCAAAATAGACTTTAGGAATGGAAAAAAAAGAGCTCGCCATTTATCAACTACCTTTTTCTTAAACAAATGACCGGCACGCGAACGCCGGGCGTAAAAAGAGATTTCATGGTGTCATGGGAGAGGGGGAAAGCCGCTATCTATGTTTGTGCTTTGCCAGGATTATGTTGCTGTCGTGATTTATTGGCCGACAAAAAAATGCAGCGGGGCGGGGACGTCAGAAAATATTTCCTGCGATGCAATGAAACCGGCTGAACCCCTCGCCGCCTATATTGGCCGTTAACGCTTCCAGATCGCGGCCTTCAAGATTGAAGGCTGGCGGTGCGTCGGGTTTACCGTTTAATATTGAACACATAGAGCGAGTGGATATCTGTGAACAGAAATAAAGTAGTAAATTTGATTAAAAAACATGAAGATATTGCTAATCTTGGATCTGCGGATGATGCACCCGCATCTGAATGGATAAATAAGGCGGAGCACGCACTTGGTGTTACCTTGCCAGATAATTACAAATGGTTTCTAAGTGAATTTGGGGGTGGGGAAATATGTGGGGAAGAAATATATAGTATTTATGGTGTACCATTTGATGAAGCTGTCGGAGGAGATTTGGTTTATCAGAATACTATTGCTAATAATAATGTTATTTTGGGGAGGATAGTTTTATCTAGTACTGATTTTGGTGAAGATTTTTACTTTAAAATTAACGACTTTGATAAAGTATATATTGCTATAGATAATAGAGAAGAACTATATGCGGAAGATTTTATTGAATACCTATACAAAAGATTAATATCATATATTTAATAAACCCGGAAGCGATCTTAACGATCCTTCCGGGTTTACTTTATCTGTTGTCCAATCGCGGTTATTTATTGATTATCATCCCTTCCAGACCCAGTCCGCCGGGAAAGCGCTTAAGCCAGACGGCGGCGCGTTCATCGAACGGTTTCCGGCTTAATCCTTCCAGACAATGCCGCAGCACGCGGATATCCTGTGCGGTGATGACGAGGCACCCCGGCATCGTCAGGCCCGAGGCGCTCGCAGCTCCAGCACTTTGGTCAGCAGATCCAAGGCTTCGACGATTTTGTCGAGTTCTTCCTGGGTCAGCGGTGCCAGTTGAGCTGTTTCGATGGCTAACTGGCGTGGGTAGAGCTGATCTACCACTTTGGCGCCCTCCTTTGACAAACGTATTAGCGTGGCGCGTCGATCGACAGGGTTCTCACTGCGAGTGATATAACCACGTTCTTCCAGCTTGTTGAGGATGTTGCTCATCGCACCTCGCGAGCAGCCGCGCAGACTGGCGATGCGCCTTGCGATCACCGGCTCATCCATATGTCGCAATATCACCATGACATCCAGTTCAGGAGCACTAAGGGGGGCTGCGCCCCGCATCGCATTGAGGTCCAGATCGTGAAGCATGTGGATGCGTTCAAGGCGGGAAAACACTGCCATAGCGCGAATATCCAGATCCGGGCGCGCCTTACGCCAGGCCTCCACTATTTCGTCCGTGGGGGTCACATCAATCATTTTGTCTCCGGCATCAATTTCGTTAATTGATGAACTATAGCAGTACCAAAGCTGATAGAAAATATCAACGATGAGGCGCTTGACATATGGTCATTAAATGGATAGAAATGAATCTATAATAGTTCATATGTAAACTAATAAAGAACAATTAGTGGCACGCAACTGTCTCCGTGTAAGGAGTAACCCTATGGCATCTGCTTCTGTTGGTGGCCGCCCGGTTGTTAACCGTGACCGAGCTTTCCTGATCCTGGCGGCGATGACGGGGCTCACGCCCCTGGCGACAGACATGTACATCCCGGCCTTCCCGGCGATGGCTAATGAACTGGCGGCGAGCGGCTCGGCTATCCAGTCAAGTATCGCCGCATACATGTTGGGCCTGGTGGTAGGGCAATTGCTGTTGGGTCCGATTAGCGACCACACCGGACGGCGTCCGTTATTGGTCGCCGGAGCGTGGTTGTTCGCACTGTTTTCGGCCGTCTGTGTTGTAGCACCCGGAGCGGATCTACTGATTCTGGCGCGACTGCTACAAGGTATGGCAGGGGCTGCCGCGATGGTGCTGGCGCGGGCCATCATCGGCGATTGGTACAATGGCGCTGAAGCCGCACGACGGTTTTCCGCGCTCACCATGATCTTCGCCGTTGGTCCGATTCTCGCGCCAGTGTTGGGCGGCTTGTTGCTGGGGGTCGGTTCCTGGCGATTGATCTTTGTCGTCCTGGCTGTGCTCGGTGTGTTGTTGGCGCTGCCGAGCATGGTGTGGATCCCGGAATCACTGCCGCCGGCGCGTCGTCACACTGACAGTCTGGTACAGGCTTTCCGTACGATGGGGGCGTTGCTGAAGCGACGCGTGTTCGTTGGCTATGTTCTGGTTTTTGCCTTCGCGACCGTATCACTGTTTGCCTATCTGGCAGGGGTCTCGTTCGTACTGCAAAGCGTGTTCGGTTTATCCGAATGGGTGACCAGCCTACTTTTCGGGCTCAATGCCATCGGGATGTTGTTAGGTGGCGCTGTTTTTGGTGCGCTGTCTCGCCAGTATCATGTGCATCGTTTTCTCGTTGCCGGAGTGGTGTTGGGCCTCGTAGCAACATCAATACTCTGGGGCTTTTCGGTTAGTCTGTTGCCGACGTTAGCCGCGTTATTCGTGGCTATGCTAGCAACGGGACTGGTGTTTCCTGCCGTCTTGGCGGCGGGACAGGCTGCCGCGCCTCATGCGTCTGGCGGTGCCTCCGCATTGCTGGGGGCAGGGCAGTGCCTGTTCGGCGCGCTGGCCGCCCCATTGGTCGGTGTGTTTGGCGTTGAAAGTGTCCGGCCGATGGCCGGGATAATGATTGCGGGTTTCGTACTCGGCGGGACTGCGTTGATAGTTCTGATTCAGCCCTGGCGTCAGCATGATCCGATTCAAACCAATCAGGGGTAAACCAGCCATGGACACAGCCATGTTAGATGCAATTAAGTGTCTAACACGTAGGTTTACATCGCTACTTCTTCCGTGTCACTTTGGCTGCGCTGCTTTTAAAAAAACGGGGTGAGAAATTCTATGACAAATTACCACAGCTACGACCCGAATGACGGCCATCGCCTGCCGCACAACCCGATCAAGGCGATCATTGCCCCACGTCCCATCGGCTGGATCTCCAGCGTTGATCTTGAAGGCCGGGCCAATCTCGCCCCCTATAGCTTCTTCAATATTGTTTCGGAGAACCCTCCTATCCTTATGTTCAGCAGCGAGGGAAGGAAAGACACCATCCGCAACATCGAGGATACGGGAGAGTTTGTTTTCAATTTGGTTACCTTGCCGCAGGCCAGGGCCATGAATTTGACATCAGCAGCTTGGCCAGCCGATGTTGATGAATTTAAAGCAGCCCGACTAGAGAAGATCGCATCCGAAGTTGTTGCGGCGCCTCGCGTTGCGGGAACCCCCGCAGCAATGGAGTGCAAGTTGCTGGATATTCGGCGGCTCGTCGATATTAATGGGCGTGATGTGGGCGCCGAAATCGTTACCGGACAGATCGTGAGAGTCCATATTCTTCAGGACGCGCTCATTGGTGGCAAGTTCGATATCATTAAGGCGCAGACGATCGCCCGCGCGGGCTATCGCGGCGACTATGTTGATGTTAAGGAGACATTCGAGATGCTTCGACCAGCCAATCTGAAAAACGCGACTGATGACGGGAACGGCGACATGAAGGCGATGGGGTGATTTTATCCGTTTTTTCAGTCATCTGTAGATATTAGCAGGCGACTATAGGACAAGCGCCGGGAACGAATGTTTTTGATTTTTACCCGGCGCGGCAACCCGTTTTGTTATCCTTTCAGATACCAGCCCGAACCCATTTTAGGGCTGAAGTCGATATCCACTTCATCCTGATAACACACCTGATCACCAGGTTATTCTTTAGCCAAAGCCTATGCGTTAGTGGCTCGTTTTTCCTCATAATGCCGATCTCTTTTATTTTTAGTATCGATACGGCTCTGCGCCAGACAATAAAGTGGGGAAGCAGAGGCGAAATCAAATCCCATGCGGTTTCACGAACTCCGTAACGAGCCGGAACTGTACATTTATGAAAAATAAGTTTTTTTAAATCATATCTATTGCGGGACACCGGCTAAGGTGTCTGCGAAACCAGTGGAGATTCAGATTTGATAGAAAAAAAATGAAATCTTACTGGTCTTATCTTTGTTGCCGCACGTCTTAATTAATGTAGGGGATAAAAAACCGGAAACTAACAGAGATGGCGGCGGAAAAAATGACAATATCAATAAAAAAGAACTTTAAGTTAAATAAACTGTATCTATCATTTTTTGCAATATATTTAGTCAATACAAGTGCCTTGGCGCAAGGGGAACTTATCGTTTCCGCTCAGCCTTTGGGGCAGGCTGTCGCTGAACTTGCACGTGAAACGAACGTAAATATCCTGGTGCCAACCAATCTTGTTGAAGGTAAAAATGCGCCGGCACTTTCGGGAAATCTTACCGTGGAGCAGGCTCTGGCCAGGCTGCTCGCTGGTACTGGGTTGACGTCACAAAAAATTAATGACAAAACTTATGTAATCAAGTCTGATCCATCAGCCCCGGTTATACCGTCAAAAAGTGCTGACAGCACTTCTCTTCCCACAATCAGCGTTTTCGGGGCTTCGGAAAGCACCGGGGCAGAATTCATCGCGGATTCCAGCGACACGGCGACCCGTTCTGATTTGCTTCTTTCGGAAACGCCTCAGTCTGTTCAGGTATCAACTAATGATTTGATTCAAAGCCGCCAAACGCAGACGGTCGGAGAAGTGCTGTCCCAGATGGCAGGGGTGACTACAACGCAAAATGGCGGCAATGGCTCTGGGTCAGTGTATATACGCGGCGTGTCTGCCAGTACCATGTCGAATGGTCTGTCAGATACGGGCTCATCGAACTCACTACTCATACCTACTGTGGGCGTGGAAAGAGTAGAGGTTATATCCGGCGCCGATTCAATTATCTCAGCGGGTATGAATCCTGGCGGGACTGTTAATATTGTATCTAAACAACCTACCGCCAGAACGGTGAGAGAGCTGACTCTCGAAACCGGTTCTCATGGTCATATGCTGGGTGCAATCGATCTGGGCGGCGCGCTTACTGATGATCAAAAGTTAACTTCCCGACTGGTTATTTCCGGAGACACAGCCGACCACAGTTTTGGCGGTTATGACGGACAGCGGTCGAAATATTTTGCGCCTTCTCTAAGATGGACATCGGGAGGTACAGATCTGACCGTAGGTTACCAGCATTTGTATGTCAGTCAGTCTCCCGTTCCGGAAACGCTGCTTGGAAGCAGCGGACCTTATCCTTTAGTTGGAAGATCCTCCCCGTCAAAAAATTCAACAAGAATTTCAGATACGGTTAGAGCTAGTCTTAAGCAGGACTTAGGCGACCATTTCCAATACGTAAGTAAAGCGCAATATAATAAATCCAGTTATGAATATAACGGCTTTTATAGCCTTCAGGGCGGAACCCCCCAATCAGCGCAATATTTGGGCTTGTTTGATAAAAATACCTACTATGGATACAACTTAGACAATTATCTATTAAGTAAATTTCAGCTTGGTGAAACCAAACATACCTTCACCACTGGATACACTTATCAGGCTTATTGGTCCACTTCAAATGGCCCAGACATTGGATACTATATTAGGCCTTTTCCTGCATCGAGCCTGCCAGGGGCGCAAGGCGCATCCGAATATAATTCAACAAGCCGTGCCGGGTTCAATAATCTCTATTTTCAGGAGCAACTGGAGTGGGGGGATTTTCGTTTACTCGCCGGCTGGTCGAAGGGAACGTCCTGGAGTCATACGCTGCCAAGACAATCGAAATGGGTACCGAATTATGGACTTCTGTATCAGGTAACGGATGATACTGGGGTTTACGTTAATACCAAACGAAGCTATCTGGTTACCGGTTCAAAATTACTGGATGGCAGCATGGCGCCGCCTCAGTCAGGGAAATCTACGGAAGTTGGCACGAAAACCAACTTTTTGGATGGCAATCTCACTCTCAATACTGCGCTATATCAGCTCGCAATTGATAATGCCGCAATACCTGACTACGCCACCGGTACCGTTTCATTAGGCGGCGCCTTGAAACTTCGAGGTGCGGAACTCAGTCTTACCGGTAAAGTTTATACCGGACTGAATGTGGCGTTATCTTACACCTATAGCCAGATTGCCTCTTCGCCGATTATGGATAGACGTAGCGTGCCGAAACATAATGGGTCGCTTTGGTTTACCTATGACCTGCAAACACCGCAACTCGCTGGTTGGGGGTATGGCGCAGGGATCCAAGCGAGATCTGATTATGTTTATGGATACCCCGCGGTGGGGCTTGCTAATCCTGTTCCGGGACAGGCCCAGGTCGATACCAGTGTTTATTATAAAGCCAAGGATTGGTCTGTTACCTTAGGTATTCATAATATATTCGACAAAACACTTTACCAGTCATGGGGTTCCCAAACGGTTTCGTTGCAACCGGGCCGTGAATTTTACCTGACGACTAAAATAAATTTATAAGCTGGTGGAAACAGTGATATTTATATTGAACAGGCTCAGGTTTCCCCGGAAATTTCATGTCAAGAAACCAAAGGGACAGTTATTATCACTGGCCGCATCAATAATATTGCACTTGCCTGCCGCCTTGTTTCTTTGGCAGGCGAATATTAATGCAAACGTGCATCAGAAAGCGGTGAGCCATGAAAAGGGTACGCTGTCGATTCAATTGGTTTCGCAAAGCCAAGAAAAATCGGCTGATCTACCGTTAGCGCCCCAAGTTGAAAAAGAGTATTTCCAAAATCCAGTTGAAAACATATTAAAGGAACATGAGTCAGTATCTGAAGAAAGTAAAGATCTTCCTACAGATACGGCTGAGAATCGTATTTTAACAACGGATGATAAATCCGCTGTAAAATTACCTAACGCAGAAGAATCAAAAACACCAGTCAAGACTGCGGCTGTACAAAAAGCGACTCCGAAGTTAAAACCTGACCATAGCCTGTCTCAAAAGAAAGCAAAAAATAACACGGATAAAAGCAGACCTCATGACAGGGTAAACAACAGCCAGTCAGCAGAAATGGTCAGTACTGTAAATAGCGAAAATATGAATAACATGAAGGCTGATGTAATCGATAGGAGTAAAAAACAAATGTCGTCAGATGTTCTGACACAAGATGTTGATGCGCTTTCATGCACTATACCACAGCCTGATTATCCTGCCAGAGCAAGACGACTTAATCAGGAAGGACAAGTAAAGTTCAGAATAACTGTTAATGCGACGGGGGAAATCACAAATGCTAAGGTTATTGAATCGAGTAAATATACCATTCTGGATAATGCAGGCTTGAAAGCGATTATGGGGGGACATTGTAAGCCCTATCTCCTTAATGGAAAACCTGCGTCAGTCACCGTTGTTCAGCCTGTTGATTTCAAATTAGGTTAACCAAAATATAATATTCGAGAGTTAATTATGGATTACAATATTTCTCTGGCATTCAAACAAGCAGACATGGTCACACTAGGCATCGGTATAGTTCTGATTCTTATGTCAATTGGTTCATGGTCTGTAATCATTTTCAAGTTATTGCAACTATTTAGAATGAGAAAATTTGGTCTGGATGCTGATAAGAGATTCTGGGTAAACAAATCTCTGCGCGAAGGAATAGCTGCGCTGGGGCCTTTAGACGGACGCAATCCATTTCAGCAATTGGCGGAGGCCGCCAGAATTGCATCTGAACGCCATAGCGAAACGCATTTAAATGAAATACTTTCACCTGATGAATGGCTGCAAAGATGTCTCAATGTTTCTTTTGAAGAGCAAATGAGTTATCTCACGAAAGGTCAGAGCTTTTTAGCTTCAGTCGGCAGTACCGCACCCTTTGTCGGATTATTCGGTACGGTCTGGGGTATTTATCACGCCTTAATCGGCATAAGCGCAGCCGGTCAGAGCAGCCTTGCAGAGGTTTCAGGTCCAGTCGGCGAAGCGTTGATCATGACTGCGTTTGGTCTGTTTGTCGCTATTCCAGCGGTGCTGGCTTTTAATGCAATCAGCCGCGGGCATTACGATATCGTTCATAAATTAATGCGTTTCAGACACGAACTACAGGCTTATATAATGAGCGTGGAGAAAAAACTTTCCTAATTTTACATGGCGATGAATTTCGCTCCTGGCTTCGGCTTCCATGATAATTGAAAAAGGTGAAAAAATGTCAATTTATAATAACTACAGGCCTGCTCTTTCAAGCGAAATCAATATGACACCGTTAATTTATGTTATGCTCGTGTTGCTAATCGTATTTATGGTGACACTTCCTGTTTTGAATAATGCGGTAAAAGTGGACTTACCTAAAACAAGCGGCAGCGCTGATATAAGTGAAGAAACAAAAGTAGATGTTTCAATCGATAGCCATGGGCAAATATACTGGGATAATAAGCTTATATCTCTGCCTGTTCTCAGAACTCATCTACAGGAAGCCTCAGTTAAAAATCCGCAACCTGAAATTGCTTTAAAATCTGATCGCGCCGTACGCTATGAGTCAGTTGCGGATTTTCTTGCTGAAGCTCAGAGTTATGGTCTCAATAAGATTAATTTCGTCACCAGTGCGCAACCTGTAGAGAAATAAAAATGAAAATAAACGAGCTAAAGGAGATTAACTGCGAAGCCCTATTAAGCGGGGAGTTGCCTGTTCTTATTGATTTTTGGGCGCCATGGTGTATTCCTTGTCGTACATTACTCCCCTATATCGAAAAAGTGGCCGAGGATTATCATGGTGTAATCAAGGTAGTGAAAGTGAATGTTGATGAGGAACCTTCCTTATCACGAAAATTTGCTATACGTGCGCTGCCGACACTGATAATGAAAAATAACGGTAATGAAATATTACGATTAACAGGACCCTCTGCGTTGAGGCTGCGGGTTATGCTGGAGCGCAGTCTAACGGAAGCAGGTATTCACTTGCCTGAAGCCGTTGATAACAAAAAGGGTAACAGCCTAACAAGTTTAAATGACGTCGTGGGTAATAAAGCATTTAGTAGCTTTCATAATAGCCATAAGCTGAAAGCTGCATGCCTGGCGCGTTTTCATGAGGGAACTGCTAAAACGGAACAGGGGCATATTATCCCGGTGACATTGCGCTTAACGGGAAATAATAGCATTGAGGAACAGATCGGAATTCCCATTAGAGTCGGTCGTCTGATTGATACGCTCGATATTTGGCTGAGATCGCTAACTGACGATCAAGATAAAACAGATTCCTTAATCGATGAACTGTTGACGGCGATACCTCTGGGCAAAGACCTTAACATCTATCTTAATCGCGTTATTGCCGATGCTTTATATAACTCTGAATGGCGGATTAAACTAAATCTTGACAATAAGAAAGATGTTGAATTGGCGGCTGAGGTTGAATTATTACATCGTGCCGAGTTAGAGGGCGATAGTATAAGCAATACGACATGGTCAAATTATCAGCGCAAGGCTGTATTGCTCAATGAAGGCAACACCAGTCAGCAATCAAGCATGGTTCTGGAAAATATTGCCAGGCCTCTGGCTGAACTCGATGCACAGCATGTGCTTACATCTTCTTTTCACCTTGCAAAAATTCACTATGAACATCAAATTCAATGGGGAAAAGAAGATGAAAAAAGGTTCAGCGAGCTCAATTCATTATATTTAAAGCACAAAGAGTCAAGTGGAATATATATCGATAACGCCGTATCAGAAAAAGAGTTTCAAGATGATTTTTATCGTCCTTACAGACAGGAAGACGGGAGCTTCTGGGAAAAATTCGATAAAATTCAGGCATTCACTTCAGTTTCGACAGGACGATTAGCGGAGTATTGGCGGAAGGTTTTTATTGCCGAACTTTCTAAACATTAAGTATTGAAATTTATTGGTTGTAATGGAGATTCGCCGCTGTGAATAACTTATCTTCGCATAATCTTTCTTTAGCCAGGGCTATTTTGCTTGAGCCTTTTGGGCTTGATGATGCCTTTATCTCGCGTGTTTTATTGGATGTTTCTTCGCCTGTTGTTGATTATGCAGATTTGTATTTTCAGTCAAGAAGTTCCGAAGGATGGAGTCTGGATGAAGGTGCGGTTAAAACCGGAAATTTTACCATCCATCAGGGGGTCGGTATTCGCTCGGTTGCGGGCGACGGCACGGCGTTCGCTTATACTGACGACCTGGCGCGAGAATCAATACTTCACGCGGCCGCAGCGACTAAATCAATTGCTACTGCCGGCGGAGGCGCAGCGCGGATACCTTCTTCAAAGCCCCTTGCGGTGGTTCACGGCCGTGAGCTATACACAACGTCAGATCCTACTTTGTCAATGGATGCTATTGCGAAAGTCAAGCTACTGGAACGTATTGATAGCATTGCCCGGCAGCGTGACTCACGGGTTACGCGGGTCATGGCCAATATCGCCGCCGAATTTAACGTGATCCTGATTGCAAGGAATGACGGGGTAATTGCCGCAGATATTCGACCGATGGTTAGTTTATCAGTGAGCGTGGTTCTCCATCACAAAGGCGACAATCGCACAGGCGTCGGCGGAGGCGGCGGCCGCTTCAATTATGATTACTATAGTGATGAAATATTGCTGGGTTACATCGATGATGCGATTCGCGGCGCCAGCGTCAATCTCGAAGCACGGCCTGCTCCGGCGGGAAGGATGCCGGTAGTCCTGGCTGCCGGGTGGCCAGGTGTGATGCTACATGAAGCGATTGGACACGGACTCGAGGGCGATTTCAACCGTAAAGGCTCATCCTCATTCGCAGGCCGCATCGGGGAACGCGTGGCTGCGCCGGGCGTCACAATCGTTGACGACGGCACCCTCCCAGGTCGCAGGGGATCTTTAAACATCGATGATGAAGGGAATAAGACCCAATGTACCACATTGGTTGAAGATGGCATTCTGACAGGTTATATGACCGACTCGCTCAATGCCCGCTTAATGAATTTACCGGTATCGGGTAACGCCAGACGCAATTCATATTCTTCTCTGCCATTACCGCGGATGACAAACACATATATGTTGAACGGTGATAAAGATCCCGATGAAATTATCTCTTCTGTTAAGGATGGGTTGTACGTAAAAAATCTTGGTGGAGGGCAGGTTGATATTACCAATGGTAAATTCGTATTTTCCACCACTGAAGCCTATCTGATTAAGAATGGCAGGGTTATTCATCCTGTAAATGGAGCAACATTAGTTGGTAGCGGTCCTGAATCTCTTAAATTTGTCACGATGATTGGCAATGATATGAAACTTGACTCAGGAATAGGAACCTGTGTTAAGGAAGGTCAAACACTCCCCGTCGGCGTGGGGCAGCCAACTTTACGTATAGACGATATGACGGTTGGTGGAACACGATGAAAATGAGTGATTTTTTACAATTTCAGTTGCTCTCACTGCATAAGGTGGGAGGTGTTTGATATGAAGTCATCGACCGATAATCGTCATAAAGATTACAGTATCAACGGCGTTTTTTTTAAACGGTTCATCAAAATTTCCATCCCATACTGGACGCGCCCCGGCGCATGGAAGTCATGGGTTATACTCGGTATCTTTTTGGCATTTTCTTTTGCGGAAACCGGCCTTGCAGCCAAATTGTCTTTTCTTGCAAAAGATATGACTGACGCATTAGTCAATAAGCAAGAGGTGGAATATTGGAAGCTGCTACTATTGATTACGATTATAGGCTTGATCATAAATAACGGAATACTGGCGATAGTGTTCGGCTATATTTATGACAAAATGACTATCGACTGGAGAAATTGGTTAACGAATCATCTGTTAGGTCGTTATTTGGCGAATAAGTCCTATTATAAAATTGAACAGGGATCGCTGGTCGACAATATTGATCAGCGCATGGAACAGGAGGTTATGCCCTTTTGCAGTATGGCGACTACATTACCGCGAACTTTTATCTTTTCGGTAAGCACACTGGGATTTCAGGGAACCATACTTCAGCAAATTTCGCCAACGCTTTTTTACAGCGTATTCATTTATGGGTTGATATCATCCTATATTACCTGGCTAATATATCGCCCCTTCATCAAGCTTAACTTCGATTCAACGGTTGCCGAAGCGGATCTGAGATATGGTATGTTGCATGTCAGAAATCATGCGGAAACCATTGCTTTGTATCGTGGCGAAGAGGCGGAAAACGTCAGCGTTTTGAGAAGACTGATACTCGCAGTCAACCTCCAGATACGGAAGCTACGCTACAGCGTATTTATGACATCGATACAAGCCCTGATGAGTTTGTTCTGGGGGTTGATGCCGATTCTTATTCTTACACCTTTATATTTCAAGGGTGAAATCAGCTTTGGTGTTATTGCGCAAGGTTCAGCTTCAGCGGCAATCATGCTTTCAGGGATCAATCAATTCACCAATTTTTTGCCGTTATTTGCTCAAGCGGCTCCCCATGTTGTCCGACTCGCTCAGATTATCGAAGTAACAGACGAAATCAATAACGAACCTGAAACCCGAAATAATATGATTGAAATAAACAGAGGATCTAATCTGCAAGCAGACAACCTGACGCTTCAAACCCCTGGCAGAGAAAGGACTTTGCTTAAGGATTTCTCTATCACTATCAACAATGGGGAACATCTGCTTATTCTGGGACAAACCGGCGTGGGGAAAAGCTCATTTTTGAGAGCCGTCGCCGGCTTATGGCGTGAAGGTAAAGGCAGTATTACTTTACCTCAGCAGGACCGGCTGCTATTTCTTCCTCAACGGCCATACATGCTGCTGGGAAGCTTGCGGGAACAGATTTCATATCCTGCGGCGCATTGTGAGATGACTGATGAACAATTACAAAAATTGCTTGAGGCGGTAAATCTACCGAACCTGGCCAAATATCACGGCGGCTTCGATTCGGTTATCGACTGGTCAAAGGTATTGTCATTAGGAGAGCAACAGCGAATTGGCTTTGCTCGCGCACTGGCGTCAGGCGCGAAGTTTTTCTTCCTGGATGAAGCAACCAGCGCAGTTGATATGAAAACTGAGCGTTTACTTTATAAAACGCTCATCTCAAGTGGTGCTACGGTAATCAGCGTGGGGCATCGTCAGACCTTACTTGAATATCACTCAAAAGTCCTTGAACTTAAAGAGGGCGGTTTGTGGCGGGTGATTAGTATCGAACAGGCATATTATGAAATAGCCAACGATCATAATAAAGAGGCGGTTTAACTTGAAGGCTGATTCAACAGTGAATTTTACTGAAAGAATTGTCATTGAAGTTAAGAGATAAAACCTTTGAGTTTTCGAACGTTGGTAGTGTATCCACTGACTTCAGAAGACTGATTAAGTTTCAAGACGGGTGTATCGCATGAGTAAAATTAAGATGTTCGGCAAGACTGAATTACCTCATTCACCTGAGGAATTAAAGCAAATTTCTGAAGATATACTATTGCATGCTAAAAAATTAGGCGCTACAGAAGCAACTGCATTAGTGAAAGAGAATGGCGGTCTTTCTCTAAAAGTTCGTAAACAGAAGATAGATACTATTAAGCATCATCTGAATAAACAGATAAGTATTTCTATCTTTTGTAAGAATAAATCAGGGGCCGCTCAGACCTCTGATTTCTCTCGTTCTTCTATCGAACGTACCGTTGAATCAGCATTTAATATTGCTCGTTTTACGTCTGAAAACGATGATTTTCAACTTCCTGCTGAAGAAGATCTTGAACATAATCCTCCCGCGCTTGATTTGTATCACCCTTGGGACATCTCGATTAGCGATGCAGTAAAATTAGCGACACGCGCCGAAAGCGCCGCCTTGAGCCAGGATCCACGTATTACTAATACGGATGGGGCAAACTTCGGCAGTGAATCTTCACATTTCGTTTTGGCAATGTCTAATGGATTCATGGGGGGATATGCAACGTCGGCTCATTATCTATTCTGTTCAGCGCTTGCTGAAGAATCAGGGCTTAAACAGATGGATGGCTGGTTGATCCTACCCACGAATGGTGGACACGCTGTTAAGCGAGTAAAATCGTTAACAAGGTGAACCATGACGCAAGCAAAATCTGTGAAGAAGACATCCCGTAATCAATATACCCCGGAGTTTCGCCAGCAGGCGCTGGCGCTGGCTG
>NZ_JBEIAC010000028.1:0-31338 GCF_040240335.1 Brenneria sp. L4-2C
TAAAGCGATTATAAACCGTTTTCCAGGAGCCATATCGCTCAGGTAAATCGCGCCATGGCGCACCAGAACACAACACCCAGAACATACCGTTGATGACTTTACGATGCTCAGCCCATGGGCGTCCGGCTCGTGGGGATGTAGGTTCAGCAGGCAGTAAGGGCTGGATGATGCTCCATGCTTCATCGGGAAGATCGTATCGGGCCATATCTCAAAGTGTTGTGGAAATAAGTAGTTACTATAGCTCAGATGATTAAGGGACACAGCCTAATAATTTTTTTGTCTATATTTTATTCGTCTATTTGTTATTTCAATAACGACTAATTATTTTACAAATATGGTATAAGAATTTTATGTTAACAATATGTTGTGTTAAAATAGGTTAGTAAAACTAAAGAATAAATAGGTTAGTAAAATTAAAGAATGAATAGCGTGCTGTATGCCGGGATATTAATTATTCGTTTCATGATAATAGATAGAATAATATTAACTATGCTTGGATGTGAATTTTGCGTTATACCTTTCGCTCTGGACTTTTTACCATGACCATATAGCGATGCCCGTTATCCGGTATTCCGCTAAATGTGTTTTATATTGGTTTCGATTTAATGGTGAAAAGACGCAGTCTGGTATTTGTTACTAATGAGAAAACATTTCTATTCTACAAATAAGGACCGCAATGAAAATCATAAAGGTAGAGACTTTTTTTTATCATCCAGGGGTCGGGAAAAATCTGCTTTTTGTCAGAATTGATACCGATGAAGGCATCCACGGTTGGGGAGAAGCCTATGTCACCAATACGAAAGAAAAAGTCGTCAGTGAATATCTCAACTCTATTTCACCATTAATCATCGGGCGGGAAGCTTACAATATTCGACATCTCGGGCAGACGTTGCTTGATGATTTCGCTATTCGCCGCAACTCGGTCGACCTGTTATGCGCCTGGAGCGCCATTGAACTGGCGCTGTGGGATATCGTCGGCAAGAAAGCCGGGCTGCCGCTGCATCGGCTGCTGGGCGGCGCCGTGCGGGAGAAAATACGGCTATACGCCAACGGTTGGTGGTTTGGCGCCAAAAACATCGACGATACGGTAAAACGCGCGTTGAATGTCGTCGAGCAAGGTTACGATGCAATCAAATGGGATCCGTTCCCAGGGCCGTGGCGTACCTTTATTTCCCGCGCCGATGAAACGGCAGCGGTGGAAAATGTGAAAGCGGTGCGCGAGGCCGTCGGCCCCGATGTCGAACTTCTGATCGACGGTCATCGGCGTTTGGCTCCGAACCATGCTATCCGTGTCATCGAGCGGCTGGAGGAATATGACATTTCCTGGTATGAGGAGCCCTGCCCGCCGGAAAATATTGATCTCACCGTTGAAGTCAAACGCAGCACGCATATTCCCATCGTGCTGGGCGAGGCCATCTACACCAAAGAAGGGTTTGTGCCGGTCTTTGAAAAACATGCGGCGGATATCATCAATCCGGATATCTGTGCGGTCGGCGGCCTGCTGTCCATGCTGGAAATCGCCGCGCTGGCCGCTCCGCACGGCGTTGCCGTCACACCGCATAACTACAACAGTCCTATTGTGGGCCTCGCGGCGACCGTCCATTTATCGGCGCTGATCCCCAACTTTAACATCGCCGAAATTTTCATCAATTTACTGGAGCCGACGCAGAGCATTGCCAGTCAACGGTTAACCATTGCGCAAGGCTGGGTCGATCTGCCCGAAGCGCCGGGACTCGGCATAGATCTGGACATTGATGAACTCAGGAAACGTCCCTATAGCCCCTTGCCGGGCAAAGGGCTGCGTGATTACCGGGAAGAATTCCCCCGTAAAGTCGCTGTTGTCGCGCCCAACGTTTTTAATCCCGCTTAACTTACGGAAAACGCAAACATGTCAAAAATTATTCAGGATTTTGTTCGTCCGACCCGGGAACAGATTGATGCTTTCAAAGAGATTACCGCCGCCACCGCGCATGAAGCCTTCGGCAGACGAGGTGCGGTCGACTCCGCCATCAAACCCATTTATCCGGGCCTGCGCGTTTTGGGCTCCGCGTTGACCGTGAAAACGCCAGCCGGCGACAATCTGACGATACACGCGGCGTTACAGTTAGCCAAACCCGGCGACGTACTGGTCATTGATGCGGGCGACTATACGGAGCAAGGATCGTTTGGCGACGTGATGGCGACAGCGGCCCTGAGCCGGGGCATTGCGGGACTGGTGACCAATGGCGGGGTGCGGGATGCAGAGCGTATTCGCAAGTTGGGATTCCCCATTTTTTCCCGTTCCATTTCCATCAAGGGAACCGTCAAAGAGACGTTTGGCGAGGTGAACCACCCCATTTCCTTCGGCGGGGTGACGATTCATCCCGGCGATCTCATTATTGGCGACGACGATGGCATTGTCGCCATTCCACGTGATGAGATTGATGACGTGCTTCAGGCTTCCCGCAGCCGCGATGAAAAGGAAGTAAAATTACGAGCGCAAATACAGCAGGGAAAGACCATCTGGGAATTGCATGATTTCAACGTATTATTGAAGCGCAACGGTATTGACGTCGAGATTTAATCTGTCCGCCCGCCCTGATATGAAAATGGGCGGGCATCGTGTTTCTCTTATTTAAGCTGCAAGCGACGAAGACAGGAGAATAATTAGAATGTTTAATATATGTATCGTAATTTAATAAATTATACGCTGATGTTTTAGTTATCCGTCCGAATGGTAATTGGCATTAATATGTTGGTTTTTTTGTTTTTTATATGAATTCAGCATAATAAATTATTACCGGATAGTTCATGGCTGCTAATAAAAGCGTGTTTTTAGTTTCTGTTTATAATTTTTATAATGCGGATTCATATAATGATGAAATATGCCAATCTTATTTTCGTTTCTTTATTCTCTCTATTTTCCACCGTTTCTTCAGCCCAGGCGTATCCTGAACGGGCCATTCGTTTTATCGTGCCGTTTAATCCGGGCGGCGGTCAGGATATTCTGATTCGCCATGTCACGCCTAAAGTCGGCGATATCCTCGGACAGCAGATTGTGGTGGAAAATCGCCCTGGCGCAGCGGGTACGCTGGGTGCCTTGGCCGTAGCCAATGCGAAGCCGGACGGCTATACCATTGGGCTGGGTAGCTCGTCGACGCATGCGGCGAATGTTTCTCAGATAGCCGGATTATCTTACGATCCGGTAACGGATTTTGAACCGGTGGCGCTGCTTGCCGAATTTATTTCGCCCTTGGTTGTTACCGCGAGCCTGCCGGTCAATTCGGTTGAAGAACTGATTCAACTGCTGAAAGCCCATCCCGGCAAATACAATTACGCTTCCGCGGGGCAGGGGTCGCCGACCCGGTTTAAAGCGATTCTGTTCAATCAGATAGCGGGTGTAGACACCATCGAGATCCCTTATAGCGGCTCCGCTCCCGCTCTGGTGGATCTGGTGGCTGGCCGCGTTGCGTTAATGTTTGATGGGATCGCGGCGACAGCTCCGCTGGTCAAGGCTAAGAAGCTGAAGATACTGGCGATCTCCGCGCCGCAGCGCCTGCCTGAATATCCGGATGTGCCGACGTTAGACGAATCGGGCGTCAAGGGAATCAATGCCAATGCCTGGGCGGCGGTGTTCGCTCCCGCGGGTACGCCCCAACCCATAGTGGAAAAACTTAACGCCGCCTTTAATCAGGCCATCAACGATCCGGCTATCCGCACCAAACTGACAGAGCTTGGCTACCAGCCGTACGGTAATGCCGCGCCGCCCGCATTGCGCGCTTTCGTGACGAGCGAAATCTCTGAATGGGCGCGGTTATCCAAACTGGCCGGTATAGCAGCAAAATAACAGCGATGTCTGGGCCGGTGATTTAGCGCCCGGGCGTTACATGGTATGCGTATTTTTCGGAAGCTATTCATTATGTCTGACAAGCCATTATCGTGTACGCGCGACGACGCCGTATCGGGAGGATTTCTGTTGTTCATTGGCGCAGGCGCGATGGCGATGGCGATCGCCAAATATCCTCTGGGAAGCGCATCGCAGATGGGGCCGGGTTATGTTCCGGCTCTTTTGGGAGGGCTGCTGGCCTTGCTTGGCCTTCTTATCGCGCTGCGCGGGGCGCTCAGCAGAAATTGGAAAGAAGATAAGTTTCGCTCGGCGGCGCGCCCGCTGTTCTTCATTATCGGCGTGATTATTCTGTTCGGCTATGTCATCAGTCTGGCCGGGGTGATCGTTTCCAGCGCGTTGGCGATCGCCGGCGCCGCATTGGGTACTCGGGAAACCAGAATGAAGGAGATAATTATTCTCGCCGTTATCATGGCGGGTTTATCCGATATTTTTTTCGTAAAAATATTGGCCATGCCGTTTAAAGAGTGGCCGTTATAATGAGCGACTTTCTGAGCGGTTTTATTAGCGGGGTGGAAGCGGTTTTTACCCTGAGCAACCTATCCTACTGTTTTCTTGGCGCGCTGTTGGGGACTTTTGTCGGCGTATTACCCGGTGTAGGCCCGTTGGTTACCATCGCGTTATTGCTGCCATTTACTTTTTTGCTCGATCCCGGCGCCGCCTTGATCATGCTGGCGGGTATCTATTACGGCTCAGCTTATGGCGGTTCGACCACGTCAATTCTACTCAATATTCCGGGTGAAACCGCATCGGTGATTACCTGCATCGATGGTCATGCCATGGCCCGGCAAGGGCGGGCCGGGCCAGCTCTGGCCATCTCCGCTATTGGATCATTTTTTGCCGGCAGCGTGGCGACGCTGATTATCGCGCTTTGCGCGCCGCTCCTTTCTTCCCTGGCCTTGCTCTTTGGCCCTGCGGATTATTTTTCACTGATGTTGCTGGGGCTAATCGGTGCGATTGTTCTGGCGCAGGGCTCTTTGCTCAAGGCTTTTGCCGTCATTATATTGGGGATGCTACTGGGGTTGATGGGAATCGACATCAACTCCGGCATGGAGCGTTACACTTTTGGCGTTCTCCATTTAACCGACGGCATCAGCTTTGTCGCCCTGGCGATGGGGTTGTTCGGTATCAGTGAAATCGTGCGCGTTGTTACCGATCGTGAACAGGCCACGGGACACGTTATCCCCCACGGCCGCATCATGTTGAATCGGGACGATCTCCGCCAGTCCGCCGGACCGGTTTTGCGCGGAACGCTCATCGGTTCGCTGTTCGGCCTGCTGCCCGGCGGCGGCAGTTCGTTAGCGACCTTTTGCTCGTATACCATAGAGAAAAAGATCGCGGCCAACCCCGGGCAGTTCGGCCACGGGGCGATTGCCGGCGTCGCCGGACCGGAGTCCGCCAACAATGCGGCCGCTCAAACGTCGTTTATTCCCCTGCTGACTCTGGGTCTACCGTCTAATGGAACCATGGCCCTGATGGCCGGGGCGATGATGATTCATGGTATTACGCCCGGTCCGCAATTTATTACCGATCAGCCAACCTTGTTCTGGAGCGTTATCGCCAGCATGTGGATCGGCAATGTCATGTTGCTGGCGCTCAATCTGCCGCTGGTGGGGGTGTGGGTACAACTATTACGCATTCCCTATCGGCTGCTGTATCCGGTCATTATTATGTTCTGCTGCATTGGCATTTACAGCGTTTCGAATAGCTCGTTCGATATTTTTACCGCGGCGCTGTTCGGGCTGATCGGCTTCGGGCTGGCGGTCTATGATTATGAACCCGCCCCGTTGCTGATGGGTTTTATTCTTGGGCCGATGATGGAAGAGAATCTGCGTAGGGCCATGATGATGTCACGTGGAAATTTTGCGGTATTCATTGAGGAGCCGATTAGTCTGTGCCTGTTGCTCTTAGCTCTGGTGCTATTGATTGTCACCGTACTGCCATCGATTAAAAAACGGCGCCGGCGCATATTCGCCGAGTGATGTGAGCGTATCAACCTATGTTCAATGCCGATCGGTTAAGGATTGGTTGATCGATCCTGAGACTGCGGCAATATAACGGCTTCCATAATAGGAGCCGTTTTTCTATACCACTACTTGATGACCTGTTACACCACATCACGGGCGGTCTGGCGATAAACAAACAGGCGCCGGTCATCGGCTCCGATCTGCAACCGATCCCCTGTTTCGCGGCCGCTGCTTGCACTGTGTGGGGATTGGAGAAACCGTCAGGTTAATTAATTTTGTCCGTAATAGGCGTGAGCGCCGTGTTTGCGTAAGTAGTGTTTATCCAGCAGCGAAGGCTGCATGTCACGAAGCCCCGGCATAAGCTGGCGCGCGAAAATCCCCATATAGGCGCATTCTTCCAGCACCACTGCATTGTGTACGGCGTCGGCGGCGCTTTTACCCCAGGCAAAAGGCCCATGGGAATTGACCAGCACCGCCGGCACCTGAAGAGGATCGATATCGCGATTGACAAAGGTTTCGATAATGACCTCGCCCGTAGCCTGTTCATACCGTCCGGCAATCTCCCGATCGGTCATCAGCCGTGTGCAGGGAATCGAGCCGTAAAAATAGTCGGCGTGCGTTGTTCCCCAGGCGGGAAGATCAAGTCCGGCCTGCGACCAGATGGTGGCATGCCGCGAGTGGGTATGCACGATGCCGCCAATGCCGTCAAAACGTTGATAAAGCGCTAAGTGAGTTGCGGTATCGGAAGACGGTTTTTTATTTCCTTCGATCACCGCTCCGCTGGTCAGTTCGACAACAACCATATCATCAAGATTCATGTCATCATATTCGACGCCGGAGGGTTTGATCACCACCAGACCCTGCTGACGGTCAATCGCGCTGACATTGCCCCAGGTGAAAGTTACCAGATGGTGTTTGGGCAAGGCCAGATTGGCGTCTAATACCTGTTGTTTCAGTTGTTCTAACATAGCAATCCTCCTTCCCGCATACGGTCTTCAATCCATTTACGGGCGTTGATGATTTCCAGCACGGGTTCGCCGGCTTTCTCTGTCCACATTTCAATCAGGAATGCGCCGCGATAATTCAGATTTTTTAAATTCCGGAAGAGGCCGACAAAGTCAACGCAGCCTTGCCCAAAGGGTACGTCGCGAAACTGGCCTTTGGATGTGGCGGTTACCGGATATGTGTCTTTTAGATGGATGGCGGCAATTCGATCGATCCCCAGCGCTAATTCTTGCGGAATGTCATTGCCCCAGGCGCTTAGATTGCCGATATCCGGATAGACGCTAAACCAGGGGGAGGAAAGCTGGCGATCCCATTCTTTCCATTTGGTGATGGAATTCATGAAGGCCGTATCCATGATTTCGACCGCCAGCATAACCTGTGCGGCGGCGGCTTTGTCGACCGCCCACGCCAACCCATCGGCAAAGCGCTGACGTGTGCCGCTATCCTGCTCTTCATAGTAGACGTCGTAACCTGCCAGTTGAATCGTGCGGATGCCGAGATCGCGAGCCAACTGAATCGCCTGTAGCATGATCTCGCGCGCACGCTCGCGGATAGCCTCGTCATGGCTGCCAAAGGGGAATCGGCGATGGGCGGACAGGCACATGGAAGGAATGGTGACGCCGCTTTCCAGAATCGCCGCCACCAACGATGCCCGCTGCGTCGTGCTCCAGGCTAACCGGGAGAGGCGTTCATCCGTTTCATCAACAGACATTTCAACAAAGTCGAAACCACAGCTTTTGGCCAGCGCCAGTCGTTCCGGCCAGCTTAGTGATTTAGGCAGGGCTTTTTCATAAATACCAAGCGGGTGATGTCTCATGCGCGTTTACCCCAGATAGCATCTATTTGCTGGTGGAATGCGCTGGCGACGGCGGCCGGATTTTCGGCGTCGGCAAGCGCGCGCCCGGCAATAAACGACTGGACGGCAATGTCCTTAAATAACGGCAGGTCGGCAGGGGTGATACCGCCGGTGATGGATAATTTGATCCCCAGTTCCGTCAGGGCGGCCATGGTTTTCAGGTCATCCTGACTCCAGTTCTGACCACTCGCCTGCGCATCGCGTCCCCGGTGATAAATCGCCTGTTTTACGCCCAGATTGCTCCATGCTTGCGCATCATCCAGCGTCCAGCGTCCGAACAGCTCGATCTGGATCTCGCCGCCGTATTGTGAGGCGACATCCTGCGCTCTGGCGACGGTGGCGATAGGGGCGGCGCATATCACGGTCATCCAGTTTGCGCCGGCGGAAAATGCCTGTTTTGCCAACGTTTCACCCGCATCGGCGACTTTTAAGTCGGCGACGATAATGTGCTCCGGACACTGTTCCCGTAGTTTACGAACGGCAGTCAGCCCCTCCGAGACACAGAGAATGGTGCCCGCCTCGATAATATCGACATGCTTTTTGAGTTTTGCCACGGTCAATAACGCGGCGTCCAGATCCGTATGATCCAGTGCCAGTTGTAGCAATGGTCGGCTCATGATTGATCACTCCTTGCGGGGGTAAGGGAGGCGCACCGGGCGTGATACCCCTGTAACGCTTCAATGAGATACTGATAATGAGATAACTTTCTTTGGTAAGCGGCCTGCGCGCCGGGATCCGGCGCAATGGTTTGCGATGCGGGTTGCAACTGACGTTGCGCCTCGGTAAAGCTGGCGTAAACGCCGCTGCCGACCAGGGCCGCCAGCGCCGCGCCCAGACAACCGGTTTCTTCTACCTGGGGCAATTCAACCGGTAACCCGCTGACGTCGGCCAGAATTTGCATCCATACCCGTGAATGGGCGGGGCCACCCGTGACGCGCAGCGTATCAACCTGTTGAAAACGTTCACGCATGCGTTTCAGGTGCGTCATATGGCTGAAAATAACGCCTTCATAAACGGCCTGTAGCAAATGCTCCCGGCGGTGGAGCGACTGCAAGCCATAAAACCCGGCGGTCATCTCCAGACCGGCGTTACTACCGTAAAGAAACGGTAGAAACATCACCTCGCTATCCGCTTTGGGCAGGCTGGCGACGGCATGGTTAATCTCGTTGAAATCCGTCATTCCCCACTGGCGGGTTAGCCATTCCAGATTGGCCGATGAGGTCGGGCTGGCCTCGTGAACGATGTAGCGCCCGGCTTCGGCATAGCGCCCGTAAACATAAGGATGGGGTTCATGCGCGCGTATTTCGGTGGCAATGCCGCTGGTCACCGCCCAGGTTCCCATCACGGCGTTTAATGTTGATTCATCATGTAAGCCGGCGCATAGCGCAGTGGAAACCACGTCAAACAATCCGCCGACGACCGGCGTTCCTGCCGTCAGACCGGTGAGCGCGGCCACCTGCGGGGTGACTTCCCCACATATTTGTGCGGAGCCGACGATAGGCGGCAGGGCGGGAATGATATCGCTAATGCCAAGCAGAGCCGCCAGCTTCGGTTCATAGGCGCCTTTATCCATGTGATAAAGATTGGATTCGGAAATATTGGTTTCTTCGCAGCCCCGTTGGCCGGTAAGGCAAAAGCGTAAATAATCATGCGCCATCATGACGGAGCCAATCTGCCGATAGCGTTCTGGCTGATGCTGTTTAATCCAGCGAAGTAGCGTGACGGGATGCCCAGTCCACAAGGTTTGCCGCGTGAGAGGATAAAGCTGTTGCGGTATACGGTCTTGCTGCCAGTGGTGGACGATATCCATCGCCCGGCGGTCTGAGGATAAGATGCCACGGCCTAATGGCCTGTGCTGTTTATCCAACAAAAACAGTCCCTTGCCTTGAGCGGAAATGCCGATCGCTTTGATTTGACGGCCTTTGACCCGACACCGTTGTAACGCGGCGGCGATCGTTTCCGCGCAGGCGGTCCATAACTGGCCCATATCGCGTTCGGCCCAGCCGGGATGATCGCTGATAACCGGCAGTGGCTGGCGGCTAATGCCTTGTTCCCGCCCCTGGCTGTCATAGAGCCCGGCCTTTAGGTAAGTGCCGCCACAGTCGATACCTAACCAATATTCCATCTTTGTCACCTTCGCTGGTGGCCGCACACGCCGCGGCCACGCTATTAATCACTTAGAATGTGGTTCGTTTCGTTTGTAGTTGAGGACGGGATACCGGCTGTTGGTCGCATTTCCCCGGCAGAAGCAGCGCCAGGATGGCGGCGATAGCCAGCGAAATAGACAGGCAATAAACGCCCGCATCTTTGTTGTAATGGGTGATCAGCAGGCCGACGGCGTAAGGGCCGCAGAATCCGCCCAGATTACCGAGCGCGTTGATCACGCCACGGGCGCCGCCCGCCATTTCAGCGCTGAACAGTTTGGCGGGAATCGTCCAGAACACCCCGGCGGCGGCTTGCAGGAAGACGCCGCAACCCACCAGGGCGGCATAAGACCACCAAATATGCTGTTTCAGCGTGACGGACAGGAACATGCAAAGAGCAAAACCGAATAACGGCAGGAAAACGAACAGCTTGCGCTTGCCTGTCCGGTCAGATAGCAGCGAAACGATGTACATGCCCAGCATGGCGCCGACGAAAGGCAGGATGGCCAGCATCCCTACCTTTTCCATGCCGGTATTGGTGAGTTCTTTCAGAATGGTGGGCAGCCACAGGGTGTAGCCATAAATGCCGGTTTGATAGAAAAAGTTGAGCGTGATGAGTTGCCATATGGTGCGATCGGACAAGACCGCGGAGAGCGACGCGTTTTTCACGGCTTTTTCGGCAATGGCGAGTTGTTCTCTCTCCAGCGTGGCGATCAGCCAGTTTTTTTCCGCGTCGGATATCCAACGCGCTTCCTGAGGGCGATCGCTGACGGCGTACATCCATAAAATCAGCACAAAAGCCGATAACAACCCTTCAATGATAAACAGCCAGCGCCAGTCCAGCACGGAGATAATCCAGCCGGAAAGCGGGGCCGTTATCATCCCGGCGATTGGAACGAACATAATGACGATGGCATTGGCCCGTCCCCGTTCCTCATCGGGAAACCAGTTGCTGATCATGGTCAGCACCACAGGCAACATCCCGCCTTCGGCCACGCCAAGCGCAAAGCGTAACGCCAATAGCTGATATTGATTTGTTACCAGGCCGGTCAGGATGGAAATAACCGCCCAGGCCACCAGCGACCAGCCGATAAATTTCTTGCCGCTGCCGTGTACGGCGATTTTCCCGCCGGGAACTTGCAGGAATAAATAACCAATGAAGAAAATACCGCCCGCCAGACCTGCCATGGATGCGGTAATGCCCAGTTCAGCATCCATACCGCCCGGCATGGCGAACGCGATATTAACGCGGTCCATATAAGAGATAATACATGTGATCAGGATTGGCGGGATAATTCTCAGCCAACGCTGATTAGGAATAGTCGTTTGTAGGGTACTTGAGTTTATGTTCATTTTACGTCATGCCTTAATCATTATTATTAAAATATCTTTCACGATAACGTGAAGAATTTTTCTTTCTGCAAGACAGAAAGGGCACTCTGTGAAACTGATGTCAGAAGATTAATAAAAAATTTTATAGAAATAGCGTTTGTTAATTATTGTCGTCTTTTTTGTTCTTATTCATCAGGCTGGCTTTTTAATAATGCATTAATGCCGTCTTCGATAATGGCGATACGGTGTTGCACATCGGCGTCAGGATCGATCTCCAGTAGTTTTATGCCTGCGAAACTTAAGCTGGATAACGGCGCCTGTCGGAATAATTCCCCGGCGGCCTCAACGGTCATTAAAGACGCCGGACAAGCGGCTTTTGCATGCGGAAAGGGCGCAAATGGCGCATGTAGATCCTGCCATTCGCCATAAGGACCGTTGCGCGTGGTGCCGGAGAACATCAGCGCTTTGAGCAAGCCCGCCTTCCGACTTTGCTGTACATGTTCGAGCGGCGTAGCGGTATTCTGCGTTTCTATCGCCGAGCGCGCCCAGTTGACGGCTATTCCCGCGCGGGTTTTGGCCTGCGCATTAATGCGGGTTAAAATCAGTATTTCTTCGCGCAACGGCAGAAAACCCTTGCGTGGCTGGATGCCATTCATTGCATCGCAGTGCTCGATGATGATTTCACAAGGCCAGTCCCAGCTCAGCAATTCCTGTAGTGAGCGCTGGAAGCTGGCTGCCGCTGCGACGACATCGGTTGATTTCGCCAACGGCGCCGCCTGTAGCTCAAGGGCGATCACTTTTTTCTTGCCGAAGCGATCGTTGGTGCGATTGATTTTATTCAGCACATGGCGATAGTAAGCCAGGCTGGCCTGGCGCTGCTCTTCATCTTCCGATGCCAGACCAAATGCGGGGTTTTGACCGCGGCGGCGCATCGTTTCCATCACCCCGGTTACGACTATCTCCCATTTTTGCGGCACATGTTTAAATAGAAAATCATCACCATAGGGATGCAGATCGGTCAGGCAGGGTTGTTCAATGCCGCGGATATGCGGCATATCGGATAATTTACGCCAGAACTCTATTTCCATCGCTTCATCTTTCTGGTGGAAACTGGGCGCACACGGATAGGCGCCGACAATAAAGGCGATTTCTTTGTCAGACATGTTTTACTCCATTTTTCTTTCGGCAATACCTTATTACCGATATGGAATTTATAGCCTGTTCCCTTTTTAAGCCGTCTGGGTTAAGCAGACCGGCAGGAATGGGCATTCAGATAAATTAATTGATTTCCGTTAATGCAACTTTCACTACAATTTTTCTTATCTTTGATGCCCGATGATAAATACAGGCCGGTCGATGCACATCCTGTGGGAAAAATATTGCATAGCTACCGGGGGTCATGATTAACGGTGATTCATTTTCCATATCATGATAGAAAATAATATCCCGCTCCTCTAATAATGATTCAGCAATAATGTTGTTACCTGTATCGGAAGCAAAACCAATAATCTCTTCACCACTGGCCAGAAACTGAATGTCAATATAACGACGATGAACCTCAGGATGATTATTTTCTTTCGCCTGTGTTTCCAGATCCAGAATTTGCGCGTAAATCTTACGACCATCAATTTCCACTACGCCGGTCGGTAGCAGGCTAAAATCGGTGGTCCGCAGGAATTCAATACCGCGCTGGATCGCCTGCGGTAGCGCGCATGGATTGCTATGAGTAATGTGTCCGCTGATCATCAGAGCGTTCCTCTCTGTTAAAGTGAGCGAATTCTTTGCCAAACGCTGTCGTCAACCGTGATGCCGTTGCGACGATTATCTGCCAGCAGTTGCGTGAATTCATGGCCGGGCAGTCGGATGGCGACATCGGGATCGGCGCGTTCGGCGCTTTTCACATAATCGACAATACGTTGCAATTTGGCATCCCGGCTATCGCCGTCAATCAGCTTATCTACTTCAATGGCAATGAAGATTTGAGAAATACCGTATTCATCCGTGTTGTCCTCAGTGACTTCGGCGACTGAAGCGCCGTCAGACAGCAGGGTGGCGATCATGTCCAGCACAATGGATAAGCCGGAACCTTTCCAGTAACCCATGGGTAAAATGCGGCGGTTTTTTTCTATGATGCCCGGTTCTCTGGTCAGGTTGCCGTCGTCATCAAAACCCCCGTCGACGGGTAACGCTCTCCCGGCCAGACGATTCACTTCCAGCATACCGTAAGAAAACATCGACATGGACATGTCCACCATCGTGATGGGGTTGCCTGGAATCGCCACGATTAAGGGGTTGGTACCGATGCGGCACTCTTTGGCTCCCCACGGCGGCATCACCGCGATGGAATTTGTCCAGCAGATGCCGATGTAGCCTTTTTCCGCCGCCTGCCAGCCGTAGCTGCCGCCGCGCATCCAGTGATTGGCGTTACGCAACGCAACCAAGCCGATGCCGTGTTGGTCCGCGAGCTCAATGGCGCGGTCCATCATTTGTTTTGCCGTCAAGTTACCGATGGCTCGATGGGCGTCCCACTGTTCTATCGCTCCCAGCGCCTGTACCCTTGTCGCTTTGGCGTCCGGGATAATATCGCCATTTTCCAACTGCTGGATAAACCGCGGGAAGCGGTTCACGCCGTGGGAATAAACACCGGACTCCGTCGTCTGGGCAAACATTGTTGCGCAGGCGAATGCCGTTTCTGCCGCGATACCACGTGCTATCAACACGCGTTCAAATTCTTGTCTTAACTGTTCAAAGGTGACTTTCATCGGATTCTCCTGAAGCACGTTCCCTGTGCTGTATTTTTTTTGTTCTCTATATTTCACTATGTGATATCTGATTTCAAAAAAATAATACAGGCCATTTTTTTACAAGTCAAAGACACTGTGTTTTAAAAAAAATAGTAATATCAATGTGTTGTTAAAATACTTTCATTAGTGTGATAGAGGACACAAATCCATGTACGCCGAGTCACGGATGTTTTAAAGGAGAATGACAGCGGGGGGCGGGGCGAGATATACCTGTCTTTGCTATATTACCGAGCGCATTTTTTCTCAGGTTGGAGCGGTTCATGGATACGGCGTAAAAGAGATAGCAGAGAAAAATCAAGGCATCACGTTCGTGCGAGTATTGCTTATCGCTGAACCTCACTTTAGGTTAACCTTTCGCGATGACCGTTCAATAACGGGGGGATAAAATAATGAAAGATACGGAACTTGCCAAAGAGAAACCTGCTGGAAGCCAAAGCCTTTTTCGTGGACTCCAGCTCATTGAGATCCTCAGTAATTATCCGAACGGCTGCCCGTTGGCCCACCTTTCAGAACTGGCGCAGTTAAATAAAAGTACCGTGCATCGGTTATTGCAGGGGCTGCAATCTTGCGGCTATGTGACGCCGGCGCCCGCAGCGGGCAGCTACCGTTTAACCACCAAATTTATCGCCGTTGGCCAAAAGGCGCTTTCCTCTCTCAATATTATTCATGTCGCCGCGCCGCATCTGGAGGCATTGAATCTTACCACCGGTGAAACCGTCAATTTTTCCAGTCGGGAAAACGATCACGCCATCATGATTTACAAACTGGAACCGACCACCGGTATGCTGCGCACCCGCGCTTATATTGGTCAGCATATGTCGTTGTACTGTTCGGCAATGGGCAAAATTTTTATGGCTTATGGTCAGCCTGATTACATTGCCGACTATTGGCTAAGTCATCAGGATGAAATCAAACCGCTGACGCGCAATACGATTACCGATCTTCAGGCGATGTATAAGGAACTTGAGCAGATTCGTGCGTCAGGCATGGCGATGGACCGGGAAGAGAACGAGCTGGGCGTGTCCTGTATTGCGGTTCCGGTGTTTGATATTCACCAGCGTGTCGGCTATTCCATTTCTATTTCTCTTTCTACTGTCAAATTGCAGCAGATTGGCGAGGAGACGCTGCTTAAACCGTTAAAAGCAACGGCCGAGGCAATCTCCAAGGAGTTAGGATTCTCAACCCGCGACCTTATTAATCCTATTTGAGCCGCTATCCCAAAAGCAGTTGTCCACATCGATCCAAAACGCCCGCACAACCTGCGGGCTTTCTTTTGATAGGCGGTAAGATGATGACTTAACTTGATATCAACAAAACCAAACCCATAACAATAAATGCAGAGATATTTGTAAGTGAATGTTATAAGTTTACCAGAGGAAAACATTAATAAATTTCTGATCTGTTGAGCTTTACATTCAATGAGTATTTATCACACAAAGATTTAACAACGTTAAAGAACCAATTCGGCGCTGTTGGTGACACCCTAATCTCCTTGATTAAAGTGGAAAGGTTAATGTCAATATCTGTGCCAAAATTCATTCTTTCATCTCTAATATCTGTTGAAGGATTATATCCTAATATCCTGACTTCATTTTCGTAAGAATAAAAATGGGCTTTATGCATATATTGTGAAAGAATATGGTCATATGTGAAAGAATCATTCTGATGAGAGATATATGCGATTTTAGCAATTATTAATTTATAGTCGGATGACTCAACAATGCTGTTTATCAGTCGCTCTAAGTCAGTAACTATACAAACTGCGCAATCATCACCACCGTATATTTTCCACATCGCCATGCTTTCATGCTCATTGGAATGCCAGCAACTAACATCAATCCATTCATTATATTTATTATAAATTTCCTCATGACTCATTTCCTTATCAGGAATATCACCAAACACAGTATGATGCACTCTATTATCATATGTTAACGATGCATCTTTACGTAGTTTATCATTTTGTTCTTTTTCTTCTTCTGTCAACTTTTTTACTGTGGGCATCAAAAAATTCATTGCTATATCGTACAGCATAGCATCCCCACTCCTTAATAAATTTGATTCTAATGTTAGACATCCTTCTAATTTATCTTCAAAACAAGACGCCTTAGACAAGAAAATTTTATTTCTATCAATTAAGTCAATGAATTTGGGGAAACTCATATATCTTTGCAGTTCGGTAGAGCTATCTAAATCGCCGATAATTTCCATGACATTTTATTTTTTGTGATTACTCATAGCATTAATGTATACATCTTCAATTTTTACACGTCAATCAACCTTATCACTTCATGTTGTGGCACTCTAAATATATAGGTGAAGATGAATGCCCCATTTCGTTGGGGCGATAATCTACAAGTTTAAATTAAGCTGATCACGGCCATAATGCGATGAGGGAAACGCGTCTTTCGGCACAAAGTCTGCCGGCACATCCTCGCATCGGGTGCGAGCTGTAACCAGGCGTTCAACACTGTTAAGCGTGGTGAATGTGATACTGCATTCCAGGTTTTGACAACTGATGATATTGACGCACTGTCATTTCACTGAGCTGGCGACTGGTACGCGTGCGCGCGACGGCGCCGCAATGAGGGCAAATAAACATGATTGAATCCCCGGCGGGGTTTGACTCAATTCCATTCTAGTCACTTTCTGCTATCCAGTCAGCGATTTTTGCTTCCAGTTCCAATTGTGATGTAAAGCCGTTGCCGTCAATAACGTGCTCAATGCGCGATATTATCCATTCCTGATTATCAATATCCGACTTAAAACCACTGACTGACACCGGCACTTCTGGGTAGAGATCGGCCCGGCCCCGCGCCAGGGTGATAGAGAATTGCGCCGCGCCGCGTTGCAACTGCTGCCATTTCGCCGCTGCTGCTCGCCTGGCTGCGGTTTCGTTCTGGTAGGTTTTTCGCAGCACGTAGACGTTCCCGTCTGCGCCCTCCATGTAATCCCCCTCGCGGCTGCTGCTTTTTTCCTGTTTCTTTTTTGTTGCCCTGGTTGTTCGCTTTTTTACGCTGACCTTTTTCTTTTTCCCAAAATTCAGATCCAGCCAATACGCCCTTACGCCGGTATAGGCATCACGATCCGCAATGCGAAAACTGTGCCGGTCGCCACTTGAACGGGTGATTTCAGCGGCCGGCAATGGCTTGCCTGATGCGCTTACGCCGCCGCCTGGCAGAATAAACAGCAGACACCCATTCTTTACCGTGGCGATGGCGCCCAGCACACCTGAAACGCACAACCGAACAGATGGGCGACCCGGAGATCTGTTGGATAAATAAACGCGCGATACTGGAATTCCGTACGCTGCGGCTGACTGGCGGCATCAACCCGTCAACCATTAACCGCGATATGTACCGGCTTTCCGGCATGTTTTCGGCGTTGATTAAGCTGGAAGGCGACGCGTACAGGCTGTCGGTGTTATGCCTGAGCACCGGGGCAAGATGGGGAGAGGCCAGCGCGTTACGCGCAGGTCAGATAGTGAATCACCGGGTGACGTTTACGGATACAAAGAACGGCAAAAATAGAACCATCCCCATTTCGGAAGAGGTGGAGCGGACTATCAAAACCCGCGAAACCGGCCGGCTGTTTAAGGTGGACTATCCGGCGTTCTGTGAACAAATCAGGGCGGTAAAGCCTAATATACCAAAAGGCCAGGCATCGCACATTTTGCGGCATACGTTCGCCTGCCATTTTGTGATGAACGGGGGAAGCCTGGTAGCGCTACAGCAGATTTTAGGCCATGCCAGCATCCAGCAGACCATGACTTACGCACACTTGGCGCCGGACTATCTGGAAAACGCTATTACGCTCAACCCATTACGGGGAAAAATAGCCGTTTGAAAGTGTCCACATGTTGACCACATTAGCGGAAAATGGCCCGTTTTTGACCACATTTTAACCGTTTGCAGTTGCTTGTAATTGCTTAATAGGTGGTTGTTTTAAAACGGTTTCCTCGGAAAACCGCCAAAAAAAAGCCCTCCATCATGGAGGGCAAAAGACAGGGATGGTGTCTATGGCAAGGAAAACAGGGTGTAACTACTACAGGGTATTACTCGGACTACTCACACTACTCAGGGTTACCCGGCGATGTCCGGCTAGGCGCAGACATCTGATTAAACATTGACATCTGTTGCTGCATCTCTTTCATGCGCTGCTGATGTTTTTGCGCCAAAATGTTTTTCTGCTCAGTCGTCAGCAGGTTATACATCTGGTTGCGTACCCGGCTCATTTGAACCTGCCGCTCAATCTGCACTTGCATCATCTTGGTTATCTGCGTGCGGACGGCCGCTTCGTCAAACTGGTTCGCGATAATCAACTTATGCATGGCTTCAACATCTTCAGCATTAAACTCTGGCGCATCCTGACGGCCCTGATACATTAAATCGCGCATTTGCTGCCGTTGTTGCTCGCTTAACTTCACACCGTCGAACATCCCATGCTGACCGGAAAAGGGTTTCGTGGCAGAGTCGTTGTGATGCCATCCACTTACAGACACACCTTCAATCCCTGCTGCAAATGCAGTGAAAGAACCCAGCATCAGCAGTGAAGCAAGAGATAACGTTGTGACTTGCGGCATCAATGACTCCCTGGTCTGGTGTGCTGTTTTGTGAATCAATGGAGATGAGTCTAATCGTCTTGCTGCAAACATGCGTCAGAGGATGTAAAACTACGTAAAGTCATGGAATAGCGGTAATCTATGACGTATTTTGCCCTTGGAGGTAGAAAAAACATGAACAAGATCCTGTTGGTTGATGACGATAGAGAGCTAACGTCTTTATTGAAAGAATTGCTCGAAATGGAAGGATTTAACGTCGTTGTCGCCTACGATGGCGAACAAGCGTTAAGCATATTGGACGGCAGCGTTGACCTGCTATTGTTGGATGTCATGATGCCGAAGAAAAACGGCATTGATACGTTGAAGGAATTGCGCCAGCAGCATCAGACCCCGGTGATCATGTTAACGGCGCGCGGCAGCGAACTGGATCGCGTTCTCGGTCTGGAATTGGGCGCGGATGATTATTTGCCGAAGCCGTTTAACGACCGTGAGCTGGTGGCGCGCATTCGTGCCATTTTGCGGCGATCGAATTGGACGGATCAGCAACAGTCCGGTGATAACGGCGCGCCGACGCTGGAAGTCGACGGATTGCGGCTTAATCCCGGCCGGCAGGAGGCCAGTTTCGATGAAACCGTGCTGGATCTGACCGGCACCGAATTTACGCTGCTGTATCTGCTGGCGCAGCGGCTGGGCCAGGTTGTGTCGCGCGAGCACCTGAGCCAGGAAGTGCTGGGAAAACGGCTGACGCCTTTTGACCGCGCCATTGATATGCATATCTCTAACCTGCGTCGTAAATTACCCGAGCGAAAAGACGGTTTGCCGTGGTTTAAAACGCTGCGCGGGCGAGGTTACCTGATGGTGTCCGCTGCATGATCAATAGCTTGACCGCGCGTATTTTCGCGATTTTCTGGCTGACGCTGGCGCTGGTTCTCATGCTGGTACTGATGGTGCCCAAGCTGGATTCCCGCCAGTTGACGGCGCTGCTGGAAAGCGAGCAGCGGCAAGGGATTATGCTGGAGCAACATATTGAGGCCGATCTGGCGGCGACCCCGGCCAATGATTTACGCTGGTGGTTGCGGTTATTCTGGGTGATTGAAAAATGGGCGCCGCCGGGGCAGCGTCTTTTGTTGGTGACCAGCGAAGGGCGGGTGCTCGGCGCGCAGAAAAATGAAACGCAAATTGTGCGTAATTTTATCGGCCTGTCCGATAATGCCGACCACCCGCAAAAGAAAAAATACGGCCGTGTTGAATTGCTGGGGCCGTTTTCTATCCGCGATGGTGAAGATAATTACCAGCTTTACCTGATCCGTCCGGCCAGCAGTTTGCAGTCGGATTTTATTAACCTGCTGTTTGATAGGCCTTTATTGCTGTTGGTCTTCACGATGTTGATCAGTTCGCCGCTGTTGTTATGGCTGGCCTGGAGTTTGGCTAAACCGGCCCGTAAGCTGAAAAACGCGGCGGACGAAGTGGCGCGAGGCAGCCTGCGTCAACATCCTGAGCTGGAAGCCGGACCGCAGGAGTTTCTGGCGACCGGGGTCAGTTTTAACCAGATGGTCAGCGCGTTGGAGCGGATGGTCACGGCGCAACAGCGGCTGTTATCCGATATTTCCCACGAGCTGCGAACCCCGCTCACCCGCCTGCAACTGGCGACCGCATTGCTGCGCAGGCGTCAGGGCGAAGGCAATGAGCTAAACCGCATTGAGACTGAAACGCAGCGGCTGGACAGCATGATCAACGACCTGTTGGTTCTGTCGCGCACCCAGCACAAGAATGAGCTTACCCGTGAATTTATCCGTGCCGATGAACTGTGGAACGACGTATTGGATGACGCTCGTTTTGAAGCCGAGCAAATGGGTAAAACGCTGGAAGTGCCTTATCCGCCGGGGCCTTGGACGCTATATGGCAACCCCTCCGCGCTTGATAGCGCGCTGGAAAATATCGTCCGCAACGCGCTGCGCTATTCCCACCATCACATTGAAGTCGCTTTCTCCGTTGATAATCAGGGCATTACCATCAAAGTGGATGATGACGGCCCTGGCGTTAGCCCGGAAGACCGGGAGCAAATTTTCCGGCCGTTTTACCGTACGGATGAAGCCCGCGATCGGGCATCGGGCGGCACTGGGTTAGGGCTGGCCATCGTGGAAACGGCGATCTCGCAGCATAAAGGCTGGGTGAAAGCGGAAGATAGCCCGCTGGGTGGATTACGCCTGGTTATCTGGTTACCATTACATCAAAGATAAACGACATTAACGTCATTCTTTTCGGCTTTATCCTCTCCGGGGGCGGCATAGCGGCCCCCGCCGCATCTTTCTGATCCCATGTATTGGCGTTGGAACAGAGTGATATTCAGGGTGATAGTGAAACCATAGCCAATCGGCGACATCAATACGGCTTAGAAATTCATGCCTACAGGAATATGTACATGAAAGGATTAACTTTGCTGGCGGGTCTGCTGACCACCTTCTTTAGCTGCCACGCTTTCAGTTCCACCGACGGTATTTGTGGTTTTTCCGATGCTGAATGCGGAATGCCGGCCTTTCCTTACCTTTTGCCTGATAACGATACCCGAACCAATTTGATGCTGCTCCAGAGCAGTCGCAAACACATTGCCCTGCCTGTGCCGCAGCCGCTTCCCGACCAGACGCGCTCGCGCATCGATCCGTTTACCGCCTATCGCGTCATGGGGCTGGCGGCGACGGAGGGGCCGGAGCCGTCGACGGACGATGGCTCGACGCAAGCCGTAGCCGGTACGCTGTTGGAGAAAGCCCGGCGCTTGCAGTTATCGCCGGCGGTACAGGAAAAATTCGCGACGCTGACTGCTAACGATGGCGAAGGACGGCAAATCTCCAACGACTTCTCGACGGTCGAGGATTTTTTTGATGTGCTGCTGGCCGACCAGACGCTAACCGATGTTCAGCGCACATCGCTTGCGCTGGCGCGTTTAATTATTCTGTCCCCGGATTACTCGCCGTCTTCGTTATCGAGCGAGCTTGACCGCCTGCCGGATGAAGGACATGCCGGCGAGCTCAAGCGCTATCTGATCGATACGCAGGCTTTTTATCAGGGGGAATTCAGGCTGGCGAACAACGGTTTTCAGGCGCTGACGCAGGCCGGGCAAGCGTGGGTCGCCGAAACATCAGGCTACATGCTGATTCGTGTGGCGATTAACGCCGCGATGCAATCCGCGCTGGACGAATACAATATGTTCGATGCCGCCAAAGCCGACAAAAACTGGGCCTCGTCCGCCATTCAGCGTATTGACGACTATCTGAAACAGTATCCGCGGGGCCTCTACGCCGAGTCCGCGCAGGGCCTTTATCGACGGGCATATTGGATCCTCGGCGATCTGAACGCGTTACCCAAAATTTATCAACAGGTGCTGGATCGAACCGACAATGCCGGCGATCTACAGGCATTAAGCGATGAAATCGACGACAAGCTGCTGGAGCGGGAAACCTTTACCGCCGCGCCGGATAGTCCGCTGTTGGCGCTGGTGCAGGATCTTAAACGGCTGCGCGCGACGCGCGACGGCGGGGGGCGTTTCCCCGCATTGTCCGCCGAAGAGCTGGCGACTCAGCAAGACTTGTTTGAGCGGGCGGGAATGCAAAACGAATTTCACTATCTACAGACCGCCTGGCAGTTTTATCGGCAGAAAGATTATGCGGCGGTGGTGAATGGCGTTGCGCCGACGCACGAGCGGGATCTGACCGATACCACGCGTTTTAGTCTGCAAGTGTTGCGCGGTCAGGCGCTTGAACATCTGGCGCGCTGGGATGAGGCGGAAATGCACTGGCGTCGCCTGTTAAGCCTGGAAACCGGCTATACCCAGCAACAGTACCTGCAACTGGCATTGGCTGAAACGCTGGCGAAAGCCGGTCATCCGGAAAAAATATTCACCGCCGATAGCCCGGTTAAAAACCTGCGCTTTCGTTCCGCGGTATTGAAAGTCAGCGCCGACGCCGATCTGCTTCGTCAGCAAACGGGTCCGCAGCAGACTCACGAAGAACGGGCCATTGCCCTGCATACGCTGCTGACTAAATCGCTGACGCATGCGGACTATGCCGGTTATCTGCAAGATAGCGCGCGCAGAAAAGACATTCCGCCGTTGGAGAATGCGGAAAACATGGACTGGAGCCTCGATAGTCTGGCCGTTTTCGACTGGGACGGCGGCGATACCGAAGCCGGCTACCAGTGTCCGGCGCTGCAAAGCGTGGTGAGCACGCTGAATCAGCGGCCGAACGACGCGCGGGCCATTAACTGCCTCGGCGAATTCTTCCTGCGAACCGGCGATATCGTCGGCTTTGACTGGGGAGAGAGCAATATGCTGGATGAGTTAATCAACGCGCCGACACAGTTCAAGGGGCCGGAATATAACCGGTTGGATGGCTATCTGCGGGTTATCGCCGACCCTGCCGCGCCGCCGGAAGATAAAAGCTATGCGCTTTATCGTGCGGTGTACTGCTATGCGCCCAGCGGTTTTAACGACTGCGGCGAACAGGATATCAGTAAAGCCACGCGCAAGGCCTGGTTCACCCAGTTGAAAACCGAGTTTAAAGGCAGCCTGTGGGCAAACAAGCTCAAATATTACTGGTAACCCGGATAATACTTCTGGCCTGGCCGTTATGGAGCGGCGCGGCGCAGGCCGAGAGCGTCAATGCCGCGCAATATCAGGCTTTCTGGCTATGGGCGGCGGTTAAGCCGCAGCCGGCGCTGCATCACGCCCAGACGCTCTATTTGCATCAGGGCGAGATCGCCCGTCGTCAGGGGCGGGTGGTCTTCCTACGTCAGGGGATCCCCGCCAGCAAACTGCGCGTTCCCCATCTGTGGCTGTCTTACCGGCTGACGACGCTGTCGTTGTCTGATGAGCACCTCAGACGCATGCTGAAGCTACAGGAGAGCTGGCGTCGGCACGGTAATCGGGTCAGAGGAATTCAGCTGGATTTTGACGCCGAAAGCCGTCAACTGGCGGAGTATGCGGTTTTTTTACAGCAATTGCGCGCCAGGCTGCCGGATGACTGCCGGCTCAGCATTACCGGATTGCTCGACTGGTCAAAAACCGGAGACGTGGCCGAGCTGAACCGGCTGCGCGGCAGCATTGATGAACTGGTGATCCAAACCTATCAAGGGCGCGCCACGGTGACTAACTACGCCGACTATCTGCCGGCGTTGAAAAAGCTGACGATCCCTTTTCGGCTGGGACTGGTGCAACACGGCAAGTGGGACAGCGTCTGGCAGCAGCGTCTGGCGGCTTCCCCCTACTATCGGGGCGAAGTCGTTTTTCTGGTTAATCCCCTGCGCAAAAAACCTTAGCCGCCGGCGGCAATATCAGGTTCGTCCCCCAAAGCCGTTCTGCCGCCAGGCTTCATAGCTGATGATGGCGACGGCGTTGGACAGGTTGAGGCTGCGGCACTCCGGCTGCATGGGAATACGGATGCGGAAATCCGGCGCAAAGCCGTCGCGGATCTCATTCGGCAGACCCGCGGTTTCCGAACCGAACAGCAGCACATCGCCAGGCTGATAGTCCGGCCGATCGTAAGGGCGGCTGCCTTTGGTGGTACAGGCGAAAATCCGTTGTCCGGCGACCGCGGCCAGAAAATCCTGATAATTTTTATGGCGGTTGACGTTGGCGAGATCGTGATAATCCAGCCCGGCCCGGCGCAGCTTCTTCTCTTCAAAATCAAAGCCCAGCGGTTCAATCAGATGCAGCGTGCAGCCGTTATTGGCGGCCAGACGGATAATATTGCCGGTGTTCGGGGCTATTTGTGGCTCATAGAGCGCAATATGAAACATGAGGTAACTTCAATCGCAAAGAAAAATTCCGCCGCAGTATATAACATTCCCGGCGGGTGACCCAAAGCCTGACGGAGACGCAATGCAGATAACTCTGCACGACGTTTCCGCTGACAGCGATTACACTTCTTAACGGCGGCGATGACATTCGCGGGAATGCAGGCGGCGCCGAATAGATAGACGGTTTGGCGCATTCCGCGCCGTGGAGGACCGAATGAAACACGCAATCAAACTGACGGGATTATCGCTTGCCTTATTATCGCTGCCGCTGGTCACGCTGGCCGACGCCGTGAAGGCGCCATCGGCGCAACAGCAGCAGTATGAAAACGGCATCAATAGTCAGAAGCAGTTGCAACAACGTATGCAGCAAAATCAACAATTGCAGAAGCAACAGTTGAACCAGCAATTACAGCAGCGCAATAGCCAGCTACAGCAACAACAAAAACAGCAGTTACAGCAGGAAAAACAACGCGCGCAGCAAAAGGCGCTGCCGCAGTAACGGGCGTGCTGACGTCCCTGTTCGCGCCGCTATAAGCGTACGCCCATCAGGGTCAGGATCAGCGGAGTGGTCAATGCGGCCAGCACCGTCGACATCAGCAGACTGGAGGCGACCGGGCCGCCCAGTACGTTGAACTGACGCGACATCAGATACACGTTCACGCCGACCGCCATCGACCCCAGCAACACCACCGCCCGCGTTTCCATTTCCGGCAGACCGATCGCCGCCGCGATGCCCCAGATCACCAACGGCTGCACCAACAGTTTGATGGCGCAAATGGCGCTGCTGATTCGCCAGCCGTCGCGGATCTGGTATTCCGCCAGCCCCATTCCCAGCGCGATCAGCGATAGCGGCATGGCAATCTGTCCCAGCATGCCCAGCGGCTGGTCGACGTAAGACGGCAGAGTCAGGCCGGTCAGGCTGAACGCCGTGCCGGAAAGAATGCCGATGATCAGCGGATTTTTCAGCACGCCCAGCGCGGTTTTGGTAAAACCCCGGAGCGAAGGCGCGCCGTTGCGCGCCCACTCCACCGAGACCGTCACCAGCGTCCAGAGGATCAGCCCGTTAAACACCACCACCAGCGCGACGGAAGGTATCGCTTCTTCCCCCAGCATCAGCGTGGCGAGCGGCAGGCCGAGCAGGACGGTATTGGAAAAGATACCGCTCAGCGCAAAAATGGATCCGGAAACGCCATCCAGATGAAAAATTTTGCGCGACACAATGCGGCCCAGAATGAAGACCACCAGACAACTGCCGAAAAAAGCGATCAATAACCGGGCGTCGACGACAGGACGTTTGGAAAAATCGCTCATCAGGCGGAATAACATGGCGGGCAGCGCCACCGAAAAGACAAAGCGGCTCATGCCATCGGTAACGGTGGTCGGCCATTTTCCATAACGGATCAGCGCGTAACCGAGGGCGATCAAAACAAACAGCGGTAAAGAGAGGGAAATCTGGTGCCAGAGGGAAACAATAAATGCGAGCATCGCACCACTTCCTTAATCAACCGGCACCTTGAGATCCATATAACAGCAGACAGATTTCAGCCGGCAGCAAAATCTGGTCCGATTAAATCTATCCGGTCGGTACAGATGCAGTCAACGCCCCAATCGAGCAGCGTTTTCGCCCGCGCCGGCTGATTGACGGTATAAACCAGGATTTTCAGCCCGGCGGCCTGCAATAACGCCGCCCGCTCCGCCGTCAGCAACTGATGGTTAAGGTGGAGGGAAACGCACCCTAAGCGCTGCGCCAGCGATTGCCAGTCGTCATTCCATTCATCCAGCAGCAGGCCGCGCGGCAGTTCGGGCGCCGCTTGGCGGGCCGCTTCCAGCGACGTCGGCGAAAAGGAAGACAGCAACGGCGCAATGGGGTGATCCTGCCATAACCGGCGCGCCGCCAGGGCGACCAGACGTCCGGTTTCCTGCTCGCGGCCCGTGGTGGGTTTAATTTCAATATTGGCCGCCATGCCGTACTGTTTACAGCGCTTGGCGACTTCCGCCAACAGCGGCAGCCGTTCGCCGGCAAATTTGTCGCCGTACCAACTGCCGGCGTCCAGCGTGACCAGTTTATCCCATGGCTGGTCGCCGGCGATCCCCCAGCCGTTGCTGGTGCGTTCCAGTGTGTCGTCATGCAGTAAAAAGATCTGCCCGTCCTGCGACAGTTTGGCGTCGAACTCGATCATCCTGTGACCAAACCCGGCGCCGACATCAATCGCCGCCAGCGTATTTTCCGGCGCCAGAGAACCGCCGCCGCGATGGGCGACGATTGACGGATAAGGCCATTGCGTTACCATTATTCCACCCGTAATCCGCTTTGCGAATCAAACCAATGCCATGATGACTCCGGCAGATGCAGTCGGAGCGTTGAGCCCGCCGCCGGGCAATGCTCGTAGGAGAGACGAACGATCACCTTTTGCGTCCCCCATTGTCCATGCGCCAGATTGTCCGCGCCCAGCAGCTCCAGCGTCGAAACCCGCAGAGGAATGCCGCCGGCCTCGCTTGCCGCCAGTTGAATATGCTCCGGCCTGACCCCCAGCGTCAACTCGCGTCCGCGCCATTGCGGTTTGGCGGTCGTCAGCGGCAGAGCCGCATCGCCGTCTAGCTCAAAGCGACAGCCGTCGGCGCTGATCCTGCCCGACCACAGGTTCATGGCGGGCGAGCCGATAAAACCGGCGACAAACAGCGATGCCGGACGACGATAAATCTCCGCCGGCGCGCCAATCTGTTCGGCAACGCCTTTATTCATCACGATGACGCGCTGCGCCAGCGTCATCGCCTCTACCTGATCGTGCGTGACGTAAAGGCTGGTGGTGTTCAGGCGCCGATGCAACTGCTGCAATTCCAGCCGCATCTGTACCCGCAGTTTGGCGTCCAGGTTTGACAGCGGCTCGTCAAAGAGAAAGACCGCGGGCTCGCGTACGATGGCGCGTCCCATCGCCACCCGCTGACGCTGCCCGCCCGATAACTCGCGCGGTTTGCGCGCCAGCAGCGGCGCCAGCTCAAGGATGCGCGCCGCTTCATCCACCCGCTGGCGAATCTGCGTTTTACCGAAGCCGCGGATTTTCAGCCCGTAGGCCATATTGTCATACACGCTCATATGGGGATACAGCGCGTAGTTCTGGAACACCATCGCAATGCCGCGATCTTTGGGCTCCAGATCGGTCACCCGTTGGTTATCGATATAAATATCGCCGCCGGTGGCTTGTTCCAGCCCGGCGACCATGCGCAGCAGGGTGGATTTGCCGCAGCCGGACGGCCCGACCATCACCACAAACTCGCCGTCGGCGACGTCGAGATCGATGGGGCGGATCACCTGGGTTTTGCCGTCGTAGGATTTACTGACGGCCTGAAGTTTTAAACATGCCATAAAAAACGTCCTGTGGGTTTTGCAACGCCGCTATTTTTCACTGTCGACCAGACCGCGCACGAACCAGCGCTGCATCAGCAGCACCACCAGCAGGGGCGGCAGCATGGTCAGCAGCATCGCCGCCATCACCTGATTCCACTGCGTCGCCCCGTCGCCGGAGGCGATCATGCTTTTGATCCCGGCCACCGCGGTGCCGAGATTGGCATCGGTAATAATCAGCAGCGGCCACAGATACTGGTTCCAGCCGTAGATAAAGGTGATGACGAACAGCGCCGCCAGATTGGTTTTCGACAGCGGCAGCACGATATCGAAAAAGAAGCGCAGCGGGCCGGCGCCGTCGATGCGCGCCGCCTCCAGCAGCTCATGCGGCAGCGTCATAAAAAACTGCCGGAACAGAAACGTCGCCGTGGCCGACGCCATCAGCGGCAGCGTCAGCCCGGCGTAGCTGTCCATCATCTCCAGCCGGGCGATCACCTCCACCGTGGGGAAGATACGCACCTCCACCGGCAGCATCAGCGTCAGGAAGATCATCCAGAAAAACACGCCGCGCAGCGGAAAACGAAAGTAGACGATGGCGTAGGCGGACAATATCGACACCGTGATTTTGCCTACGGTAATCGCCAGCGCCATCACAAAGCTGTTCAGCAGCATCAGCCAGAAGGGCGTGACGCTGTTGCCGGCGCCGTGCAGCCAGATATGGCGCAGATTTTCCCACAGGTGCGCGCCGGGGATCAGCGTCATCGGCGCCTGAAATACCTGTTGATCGTCCAGCGTGGCGGCGACGAACCCGACGTACAGCGGGAACAGCACCGCGGCGATGCCGACAATCAGCATCAGGTGGCTGAAGATATCCAGTCCGCGTCGGTTCTCAATCATTGGTAGTTCACCCTCCGTTCGACAAAGCGGAACTGAATCACCGTCAACCCGATAACCAGCAGCATCAGCACCACTGACTGGGCGGCGGAGCTGGAGAGATCCAGCCCGGCAAAGCCTTCGCGGTAAATTTTGTAGATAAGCGTGGTGGTGGACTGAACCGGGCCGCCGGCGGTGGCGGCGTCGATGATGGGGAAGGTATCGAAGAACGCGTACACCAGATTGATCACCAGCAGGAAAAAGCTTACCGGCGAGATCAGCGGCAGCACCAGATTGAAGAAGCGGCGCACCGGGCCGGCGCCGTCAATCGCCGCCGCTTCGATCAGCGAGCGGGGGATGGACTGCAACGCCGCCAGAAAAAACAGGAAGTTATAGCTAATCTGTTTCCAGACTGACGCCAGCACCACCAGAAACATCGCCTGGCCGCTGTTTTGCGCGTGGTTCCATGAGTACCCCAGCAGGCCGAGAAAGTGGGTGATCAGCCCCAGACCGGGGTTGAACAGAAACATCCACAGCACCGCCGCCACCGCCGGCGCGACGGCGTAGGGCAGAATAATCAGCGTCTGATACAGACGGCTGGCGCGGATAACATAATCCACCAGCGCCGCCAGAAACAGGGAGATCAGCAGGCCGAATCCCGCCACCAGAAAACTGAAGGTCAGCGTGGTGTAAAAGGAGTCGAGATAGTAGGGGTTATCCAGCAGTTGTCTGAAATTTTCCATACCGACGAATTCGCTGGATAGCCCGAACGGATCGAGACTTTGCACCGAATACCACAGCGCCTGACCTGCCGGCCAGAGGAAAAAAATCGCGGTAATCAGTAGCTGAGGCAGCACCAGCACATAGGGCAACCAGCTACGGTTAAAAACGGGACGGGATGATGTCATGCGCGAACTCATTAATACTTGCGCCAGGGGACGGGCCGCTTCCCTGCGGCCCGATACGGCGCATTGCCGACAGGGTTATTTCGTTGACTGCTCGAAGCGACGCAGCAGGGCGTTGCCGCGCGCAACGGCGCTGTCCAGCGCCTGCTGCGGGGTTTTCTTACCCGTCCACACGCTTTCCAGCTCTTCGTCCACCACGGTACGGATCTGCGGCATATTGCCCAGGCGCAGCCCTTTGGTGAACGGCAGCGGCGGCTTGTTCAGCATCTGGCGCGTGGCGATATCCGCGCCCGGATTCTTCTCGTAGAAACCCTGCTTTTGCGTCAGTTCATACGCGGCCTGGGTGATGGGCAGATAACCGGTTTTCTGATGCCATTCGGCGGCGATTTCCGGCTGCGCCAGGAACTGCATAAATTCAGCGACGCCTTTATAGGTGGCGGCGTCTTTGCCGTTCAGCACCCACAGGCTGGCCCCGCCGATAATGGCGTTCTGCGGCGCGCCCTGCGCGTCGGCGTCATACGGCATCATGCCTACGCCGTAGTCGAATTTGGCGTGCTGGCGGATATCCGCCAGCGAACCGGACGAAGCGGTGGTGATGGCGCAGTCGCCGTTGTAGAACTTCTCGGTCGGTTCATCCTTGCGCCCGAAATAAGTGAAACTCCCTTGCTTATTCATATCCTGCAAGCGCTGAATATGTTTGACCTGCGTCGGCTGGTTGAATTCCAGCACCGCGTCGCTGCCGTCGAAGCCGTTGTTTTTGCTGGCCACCGGCAGGCCGTGCCAGGCGCTGAAGTTTTCAATCTGAATCCAGCCCTGCCAGCCGCTGGCATAACCGCATTTCAGGCCCGCCGCGCGCAGTTTGGCGGTGTACTCGGCCAGTTGCTGCCAGGTTTTCGGCGGCTGCTCCGGGTCTAAGCCGGCTTTTTTAAACGCGTCTTTGTTGTAGTACAGCACCGGCGTGGAGCTGTTAAAGGGCTGGGATAATAGCTGACCGCTTTTGGCGTCGGTGTAATAACCGGAGACGGTGGGGACGAAAATCGACTCATCAAAATGGATGCCGGCGTCTTTAAACACTTCATACACCGGTTTGATGGCCTTGCTGGCCATCATGGTGGCGGTGCCTACTTCATAAACCTGCAAGATCGCCGGCGCGTTGCCGGCGCGATAGGCGGCGATGCCGGCGGCCAGATTCTGTTCGTAGTTGCCTTTATAGATCGGGACGATTTTCACGTCGCGGTGGGACTGGTTAAAACGGTCCGCCAGTGAATTGACCTCGACGCCTAACGCCCCTTCCATCGAGTGCCAGAAGGGGATCTCGGTAACGGCCAGCGCATTGGCGCTGTAAGCCAATGCGAGTGTGGCGCATGCCACTGTTTTCATGACACGTACCTGACGAAATAGCGGATTAAGCATGCTTGTCTCCTGGAATTTGGGCTGCGAGCGTTTTTTTATTCGCGAGGTAACATGACATGCGTTCATGACGGAAAAATAACGGATAAATGACGTCAGGATGACAGGGCGGTGAAAACCTGACTGTTGAGACCACTAAATTGATAGCGCGAAGACGCGTATTCAGTGTCGTTCAGGTGCGGCGTACGCAAGGCGTGCCGACGGCGTTATACATTCGTTCTTCGCGTCGGCACAGCCCTAATCCCGCTAAAATAGGCCGTCAGCCCTGCCGAGGATTGCGTACCAGCGGCGCAATGCCGTGCGCCGCCCACACCGCCGCCGCCCTTTCCTGCGCGTAGGCCAGCCGTTTCTCCTGCGCCACTTTCTGCTGCCCGCGGATAACCGTCCCCGGTTCCCGGGTAAATGCCCGCAGTTCGTCCGCCTCCGGCCGCATCGGCAACGCCTTGCCGCTCAGAATGTCTCCCG
>NZ_JBEIAC010000029.1:0-30468 GCF_040240335.1 Brenneria sp. L4-2C
ATCAAGATGGTTGTTAACCTGATTGCGCCGATCGCAATGGATGACGGTCTGCGTTTCGCTATCCGTGAAGGCGGTCGTACCGTTGGCGCGGGCGTTGTTGCTAAAGTTATCGCTTAATCGCTGATAACGTTTGACGCGACACGCGATAAAAGGGCATCATTTGATGCCCTTTTTCTACGCTGTCATGTGGTAGAACCTATCTCATCAGCGATTATGGAATATAATCATTGGTGAGATAGGCTCTGTAGATACGGCGTAAATACCGAATTATTCGTTTACAGAACATCTTTCGGTTTGGTTTGCCCTGCTTTGCGGGGCAAAGTTATTTGTCTGAATCATTGTGACAGGTTGGTTTATGAGTGCGAATACCGAAGCTCAGGGGAGCGGGCGTGGCCTGGAAGCGATTAAATGGCTGGTAGTAGCCGTATTGCTGGTTGTTGCGATCGTCGGCAACTATTACTACCGTGATATTAGTCTGCCGCTGCGCGCATTAGCTGTTGTTATCCTGATTGCTGCCGCCGGTGGCGTGGCATTGCTGACCGCAAAAGGTAAAGCAACAGTAACGTTTGCCCGTGAAGCCCGTACCGAAGTACGTAAAGTGATTTGGCCGACTCGTCAGGAAACGTTACACACCACGTTAATCGTTGCCGCGGTTACTGCCGTGATGTCACTGATTTTGTGGGGGCTGGATGGTATTCTGGTCCGATTGGTATCGTTTATCACTGGCCTGAGGTTCTAAGATGTCTGAAGCCCCAAAAAAACGTTGGTACGTCGTTCAGGCGTTTTCTGGTTTTGAAGGCCGCGTGGCTCAGTCGCTGCGTGAGCATATCAAATTGCACAATATGGAAGATCTGTTTGGCGAAGTTATGGTGCCGACAGAGGAAGTGGTTGAAATTCGCGGCGGCCAGCGTCGTAAGAGCGAGCGTAAATTCTTCCCCGGTTATGTGTTAGTTCAGATGGCGATGGAAGATGCGAGCTGGCACCTGGTGCGTAGCGTGCCGCGCGTCATGGGTTTTATCGGCGGTACTTCCGACCGTCCTGCGCCTATCAGCGATAAAGAAGTCGACGCGATCATGAATCGCCTCCAGCAAGTGGGTGATAAGCCGCGTCCGAAAACGCTGTTTGAACCCGGTGAAATGGTGCGCGTCAATGACGGTCCGTTTGCAGACTTTAATGGCGTAGTCGAAGAAGTGGATTATGAAAAAAGCCGCCTGAAAGTGTCTGTTTCGATCTTCGGTCGTGCGACGCCGGTAGAACTCGACTTCAGTCAGGTCGAGAAAGGGTAAGCGATTCATCCCGATTGCTGAGAATAGTTGCTTGTATCTGGCGCGAAATTAATCTATAATTTCGCGCCTTTTGTTTTCAGGGGTCTGAAACGGCATCTGAAATGTATTAAACCACGGGGAGCCTTTTCCAGGCGCTATCACCCATTCGAGGAAAGTTAAATGGCTAAGAAAGTACAAGCCTATGTCAAGCTGCAAGTCGCGGCTGGTATGGCTAACCCAAGCCCACCGGTAGGTCCGGCTCTGGGTCAGCAAGGCGTAAACATCATGGAATTCTGTAAGGCGTTCAATGCTAAAACTGAAAGCGTTGAAAAAGGTCTGCCGATTCCGGTTGTTATTACCGTTTATTCTGACCGTTCTTTTACCTTTGTTACCAAAACGCCTCCGGCGGCCGTTCTGCTGAAAAAAGCGGCGGGTATCAAGTCTGGTTCCGGCAAGCCGAACAAAGACAAAGTGGGTAAAGTAACGAGTGCTCAGGTTCGTGAAATCGCAGAAACCAAAGCTGCGGACATGACTGGTGCCGACGTGGAAGCCATGGCGCGTTCCATCGAAGGTACTGCTCGTTCCATGGGCCTGGTAGTGGAGGGTTAATAAATGGCTAAGCTGACCAAGCGCATGCGCGTGATCCGTGACAAAGTTGATGTAACTAAACAATACGACGTCAACGAAGCCGTTGCCCTGCTCAAAGAGCTGGCCACTGCTAAATTCGTAGAAAGCGTGGACGTTGCCGTTAACCTCGGCATCGACGCACGTAAATCTGATCAAAACGTTCGTGGCGCAACCGTTCTGCCGCACGGCACCGGTCGTTCCGTTCGCGTCGCGGTCTTCACCCAGGGTGCCAACGCTGAAGCGGCTAAAGCTGCCGGCGCTGAACTGGTGGGTATGGAAGATCTGGCCGATCAGATCAAGAAAGGCGAAATGAACTTTGACGTGGTCATCGCATCTCCGGATGCTATGCGCGTTGTTGGCCAATTAGGTCAGGTTCTGGGTCCTCGCGGCCTGATGCCAAACCCGAAAGTGGGTACTGTAACCCCTAACGTTGCTGAAGCGGTTAAAAACGCCAAAGCAGGTCAGGTTCGTTATCGTAACGACAAAAACGGCATCATCCATACCACTATCGGTAAGGTTGATTTCGATGCTGACAAACTGAAAGAAAACCTGGAAGCTCTGCTGGTTGCGCTGAAAAAAGCCAAACCGTCTCAGGCGAAAGGCGTGTACATCAAGAAAGTCAGCCTGTCCACCACCATGGGCGCAGGCGTTGCGGTTGACCAAAGCGGTCTGAATACTGTAACAGCCTGATAGCTTTTGTTTCGCTTTACTCGGGCGTGGGATTTACCTATAATCTTACGCCCGTTGTTCCGTTAGCGGAATTAAAGAAGAATTTTCGGTTGGAGCCTGGCCTATCCAGGCCTCCGTCCAAGACCGCAGGTGTCTTGCAAAAGACTTAATTTTCCTGCGTAGACGGTGACAGAGCCTGAAGAACATTTTTTTCTTTATTTGTTAAAGAATATTAAAGATTGTCTTTGCTGGATTCTGCTCACCGTGTTTCAACGCTTATTTCCATTTTGGCGATAAGTGATGTGAGTTCCGGAGGTTTCCTCCGGCTAAATCCAGGAGCAAAAGCTAATGGCATTAAATCTTCAAGACAAACAAGCGATTGTTGCTGAAGTCAGCGAAGTAGCCAAAGGTGCGCTGTCTGCGGTTGTTGCGGATTCCCGCGGCGTGACCGTAGATAAAATGACTGAACTGCGTAAAGCAGGTCGTGAAGCTGGCGTTTACATGCGTGTTGTTCGTAACACGCTGCTGCGCCGCGTTGTTGAAGGCACTCAATTTGAATGCCTGAAAGACACGTTTGTTGGTCCGACCCTGATTGCATACTCTTTAGAACACCCGGGCGCTGCCGCTCGTCTGTTCAAAGAATTCGCGAAAGCGAATGCAAAATTCGAGGTCAAAGCTGCAGCCTTTGAAGGTGAGCTGATCCCGGCGGCGCAAATTGACCGTCTGGCAACGCTGCCGACTTACGAAGAAGCACTGGCACGTCTGATGTCGACCATGAAAGAAGCCGCTGCCGGCAAACTGGTTCGCACTCTGGCTGCTGTACGCGATCAGAAAGAAGCGGCTTAATCGCCCTTTTTTCGCTACCGCACTTGCTAACGTATAAACTATTTCTGATTCTTAGGAACAATTGTTATGTCTATCACTAAAGATCAAATTCTGGAAGCAGTAGCAGCTATGTCTGTAATGGATGTTGTTGAACTGGTTTCCGCTATGGAAGAAAAATTCGGTGTTTCCGCTGCCGCCGCTGTAGCTGTTGCTGCTGGCCCGGCTGAAGCTGCTGAAGAAAAAACTGAGTTCGACGTTGTACTGAAAGCTATCGGCGGCAACAAAGTTGCCGTTATCAAAGCAGTACGTGGCGCAACTGGTCTGGGCCTGAAAGAAGCCAAAGATCTGGTTGAATCCGCTCCGGCCGCTCTGAAAGAAGGCATCAGCAAAGACGACGCTGAAGCTCTGAAGAAAGCACTGGAAGAAGCTGGCGCAGAAGTTGAAGTTAAATAAGCCAACTTTCCAGGTTGCAGCCTGATTTATCAGGCTGATGGCTGGTGACTTTTTGGTCACCAGCCTTTTTGCGCTGTAGGGCATCAATGGTATTTCACACTATTCCGCCATTGATTTTACCCCCAATATATTTTTCTATTGACGACTTAATATACTGCTTCCCTGTCCGGGTTCCCTGCCTGAGCAAGAGCAATGAAATGGTTTAAGAGTAATAGAAAGATGTATTACGGAAAGGACTTCATTTTCCGATAGACAGAAATAGTGTTGCATGACCTGTCCTTTGCTAGGACGGACAGAGTGGTTCGACTTTTCAGCGAGCTGAGGAACCCTATGGTTTACTCCTATACCGAGAAAAAACGCATTCGTAAGGATTTTGGCAAACGCCCGCAAGTGCTGGACGTGCCTTATCTCCTTTCTATCCAGCTTGACTCGTTCCAGAAGTTTATCGAGCAAGATCCGGAAGGTCAGTACGGTTTGGAAGCTGCATTCCGTTCTGTTTTCCCCATACAAAGCTATAGCGGTAATTCAGAGCTGCAATACGTTAGCTATCGCCTGGGTGAGCCGGTATTTGACGTTAAAGAATGTCAAATCCGTGGCGTGACATTTTCTGCGCCGCTGCGCGTCAAATTGCGCCTGGTGATTTACGAGCGTGAAGCGCCTGAAGGCACCGTTAAAGATATCAAAGAGCAAGAAGTCTACATGGGCGAAATTCCGCTCATGACCGACAACGGCACTTTCGTGATCAACGGTACTGAGCGTGTTATCGTTTCTCAGTTGCACCGTAGTCCGGGTGTATTCTTCGACAGCGACAAGGGTAAAACCCACTCCTCGGGTAAGGTGCTGTATAACGCACGCATTATTCCTTACCGTGGTTCCTGGCTGGATTTCGAATTCGATCCGAAAGATAACCTGTTTGTCCGTATCGACCGCCGCCGTAAACTGCCGGCGACCATCATCCTGCGCGCGCTGGGTTACTCCACCGAGCAAATTCTGGATCTGTTCTTCGATAAAGTTGTCTATGAAATCAATGGCAACAAATTGCAGATGGATCTGACGCCTGAGCGTCTGCGCGGTGAAACCGCATCTTTCGACATTGAAGCCGAAGGCAAAGTTTACGTCGAAAAAGGCCGCCGCATTACTGCCCGTCATATCCGCCAGTTGGAAAAAGACGGCATTGAGCGTATTGAAGTCCCGGTTGAATATATCGTCGGTAAAGTGCTGGCTAAAGATTACGTCGATGAAAGCACTGGCGAACTGATCGCCACCGCCAATATGGAACTGTCGCTGGATCTGCTGGCGAAGCTCAGCCAATCCGGTCACAAGCGTATTGAGACGTTGTTCACCAACGATCTGGATCACGGTCCGTACATGTCGGAAACCGTGCGTGTCGATCCCTCAAGCGATCGCCTGAGCGCGCTGGTGGAAATTTACCGCATGATGCGTCCCGGCGAGCCGCCGACACGCGAAGCGGCGGAAACGCTGTTCGAGAATCTGTTCTTCTCTGAAGATCGCTATGACCTGTCTGCGGTCGGTCGGATGAAGTTCAACCGTTCTCTGCTGCGCGACGAAATCGAAGGTTCCGGTATCCTGAGCAAAGAAGACATCATCGATGTGATGAAAAAGCTCATTGATATCCGTAACGGCAAAGGCGAAGTGGATGATATCGACCACCTCGGCAACCGTCGTATCCGTTCCGTCGGCGAAATGGCTGAAAACCAGTTCCGCGTCGGTCTGGTGCGCGTAGAGCGTGCGGTGAAAGAGCGTCTTTCCCTGGGCGACCTCGACACCCTGATGCCGCAGGACATGATCAACGCCAAGCCGATTTCGGCGGCGGTGAAAGAGTTCTTTGGCTCCAGCCAGCTGTCGCAGTTTATGGACCAGAACAACCCGCTGTCCGAGATTACGCACAAACGTCGTATCTCCGCACTGGGTCCGGGCGGTCTGACCCGCGAACGCGCCGGCTTTGAAGTTCGAGACGTACACCCGACCCACTATGGTCGCGTATGTCCTATCGAAACGCCGGAAGGTCCGAACATCGGTCTGATCAACTCCCTGTCCGTGTATGCGCAGACTAACGAGTATGGTTTCCTGGAAACGCCTTATCGCCGCGTGCGTGATAATGCGGTAACCGATGAAATCCATTATCTGTCCGCGATTGAAGAAGGCAACTTCGTTATCGCCCAGGCGAACACCAACCTGGACGAAGACGGCCACTTCATTGATGAACTGGTTACCTGCCGTAATAAAGGCGAGTCCAGCTTATTCAGCCGCGATCAGGTTGAATATATGGACGTATCCACCCAGCAGGTGGTCTCCGTCGGTGCGTCGCTGATTCCCTTCCTGGAACACGATGACGCCAACCGCGCATTGATGGGTGCGAACATGCAACGTCAGGCCGTTCCGACTCTGCGCGCCGATAAGCCGCTGGTAGGGACCGGTATGGAACGTGCGGTTGCGGTTGACTCCGGTGTAACGGCGGTCGCGAAACGCGGCGGTACCGTTCAGTATGTCGATGCGTCGCGTATCGTGATCCGCGTTAACGACGATGAAATGTATCCGGGCGAAGCTGGGATCGACATCTACAACCTGACCAAATATACCCGTTCGAACCAGAATACCTGCATCAGCCAGATGCCTTGCGTATCTCTGGGCGAGCCGGTTGAACGCGGCGATGTGCTGGCTGACGGTCCGTCCACCGATTTGGGTGAACTGGCGCTGGGTCAGAATATGCGCGTGGCGTTCATGCCGTGGAACGGTTACAACTTCGAAGACTCCATCCTCGTTTCCGAGCGCGTGGTGCAGGAAGATCGCTTCACCAGTATTCATATTCAGGAATTGGCCTGCGTGTCGCGCGACACCAAGCTGGGGCCTGAGGAGATCACGGCGGATATCCCGAACGTGGGTGAAGCGGCGCTGTCCAAACTGGATGAATCCGGCATCGTTTATATCGGTGCGGAAGTGACCGGCGGCGATATTCTGGTCGGTAAGGTGACGCCAAAAGGCGAAACCCAACTGACGCCGGAAGAGAAATTGCTGAGAGCAATCTTCGGTGAAAAAGCTTCCGACGTGAAGGACTCTTCTCTGCGCGTGCCGAACGGCGTTTCCGGTACGGTTATCGACGTACAGGTCTTTACCCGCGACGGCGTGGAAAAAGACAAACGTGCGCTGGAAATCGAAGAGATGCAGCTCAAGCAGGCCAAGAAAGACCTGACTGAAGAACTGCAAATCCTGGAAGCCGGTCTGTTTGCCCGTATCCATGCGGTGCTGGTTTCCGGCGGCGTGGAAGCGGACAAACTGGAAAAACTGCCGCGTGAGCGCTGGCTGGAACTGGGCCTGACTGATGAAGAGAAACAAAATCAGCTGGAACAGTTGGCCGAACAGTACGACGAACTGAAGCATGAGTTTGAGAAAAAACTTGAAGCCAAGCGTCGTAAGATCACTCAGGGCGACGATCTGGCGCCGGGCGTGCTGAAAATCGTTAAGGTTTATCTGGCCGTTAAACGTCGGATTCAACCGGGCGACAAGATGGCCGGTCGTCACGGGAACAAGGGTGTTATCTCCAAGATCAACCCGATCGAAGATATGCCTTACGATGAGAACGGTACGCCGGTCGACATCGTGCTGAACCCGCTGGGCGTACCTTCACGTATGAACATCGGTCAGATTCTGGAAACCCACCTGGGTATGGCGGCGAAAGGCATTGGTGAGAAAATTAACGCCATGCTGAAGCAGCAGGAAGAAGTGGCCAAACTGCGTGAGTTCATTCAGAAAGCGTACGATCTGGGCGACGATGTCCGCCAGAAAGTAGACCTGAGCACTTTCTCCGACGAAGAAGTGATGCGTCTGGCTGAGAACCTGAAAAAAGGTATGCCGATTGCAACGCCGGTATTCGACGGCGCGAAAGAGAAAGAGATCAAGGAACTGCTGCAAATGGGCGGCATCCCGACCTCCGGTCAGATTACGTTGTACGACGGACGCACTGGTGAGCAATTTGAGCGTCAGGTTACCGTGGGATACATGTACATGCTGAAGTTGAACCACCTGGTCGACGACAAAATGCACGCCCGTTCCACCGGTTCTTACAGCCTGGTTACTCAGCAGCCGCTGGGTGGTAAAGCTCAGTTCGGTGGTCAGCGCTTCGGTGAGATGGAAGTGTGGGCGCTGGAGGCTTACGGTGCAGCCTATACCTTGCAGGAAATGCTGACGGTTAAATCCGATGACGTGAACGGCCGTACCAAGATGTATAAGAACATCGTGGATGGCAATCATCAGATGGAACCAGGCATGCCGGAATCCTTCAACGTACTGTTGAAAGAAATCCGCTCGCTGGGTATCAACATCGAGCTGGAAGAAGAGTAATTCCAGCCCGTTGTGTCGCTGGCGTTCGTCATAGGGGCACCTGAACCTTGTTTTTAACGGCAGGGTTCAGGTGCCTGGCAGGTCTAACTCCGACAGGAGCCAATCCGTGAAAGACTTATTAAAGTTTCTGAAAGCGCAAACTAAAACCGAAGAGTTTGATGCGATCAAAATTGCTCTGGCTTCGCCAGACATGATCCGTTCGTGGTCTTTTGGTGAAGTTAAAAAGCCAGAAACCATTAACTACCGTACGTTCAAACCAGAACGCGACGGCCTTTTTTGCGCCCGTATCTTTGGGCCGGTAAAAGACTATGAGTGCTTGTGCGGTAAGTATAAGCGCCTGAAACACCGCGGCGTTATTTGTGAGAAGTGCGGCGTTGAAGTGACCCAGACCAAAGTACGCCGTGAGCGTATGGGCCACATCGAGCTGGCGTCTCCCACCGCGCATATCTGGTTCCTGAAATCACTGCCGTCCCGTATCGGTTTGCTGCTGGATATGCCGCTGCGTGATATCGAACGCGTGCTGTACTTCGAATCCTATGTGGTGGTCGAAGGCGGCATGACCAATCTTGAAAAGCGTCAGATCCTGACCGAAGAGCAGTATCTGGATGCGCTGGAAGAATTCGGCGACGAATTCGACGCCAAGATGGGTGCGGAAGCCATTCAGGCCCTGTTGAAAAACATGGATCTGGAACAGGAATGCGAACAGTTGCGCGAAGAGTTGAATGAAACCAACTCCGAAACCAAACGCAAGAAGCTGACCAAGCGTATCAAGCTGCTGGAAGCGTTCGTTCAGTCCGGCAACAAACCGGAGTGGATGATCCTGACCGTGCTGCCTGTGTTGCCGCCGGATCTGCGTCCGCTGGTGCCGCTGGACGGCGGTCGTTTCGCCACCTCTGACCTGAACGATCTGTATCGTCGCGTCATTAACCGTAACAACCGTCTGAAACGCCTGCTGGATCTGGCTGCGCCTGACATCATCGTACGTAACGAAAAACGTATGTTGCAGGAAGCGGTCGATGCGCTGCTGGATAACGGTCGTCGCGGTCGTGCGATCACCGGTTCCAACAAGCGTCCGCTGAAGTCGCTGGCCGACATGATCAAAGGTAAGCAGGGACGTTTCCGTCAGAACCTGCTGGGTAAACGCGTCGACTACTCCGGTCGTTCGGTTATCACCGTTGGTCCATACCTGCGTTTGCACCAGTGCGGTCTGCCGAAGAAAATGGCGTTGGAACTGTTCAAACCGTTCATTTACGGCAAGCTGGAACTGCGTGGCCTGGCCACGACGATCAAAGCCGCCAAGAAAATGGTTGAGCGTGAAGAAGCCGTCGTTTGGGATATCCTGGACGAAGTGATTCGCGAACACCCGGTCATGCTGAACCGTGCGCCGACGCTGCACCGTTTGGGTATCCAGGCGTTCGAACCGGTACTGATCGAAGGTAAGGCGATTCAGCTGCACCCGCTGGTTTGCGCCGCGTATAACGCCGACTTCGACGGCGACCAGATGGCCGTTCACGTACCGCTGACGCTGGAAGCCCAGTTGGAAGCGCGTGCGTTGATGATGTCCACCAACAACATTCTGTCACCGGCGAACGGCGATCCCATCATCGTGCCTTCTCAGGACGTGGTATTGGGCCTGTACTACATGACTCGCGACTGTGTCAACGCCAAGGGCGAAGGCATGGTGCTGACCGGGCCGAAAGAAGCCGAACGCGTTTACCGCGCCGGCCTGGCCTCTCTGCATGCGCGCGTGAAAGTGCGTATTACGGAAGAGATCAAGAGTATTGAAGGCGAAATCACGCATCAGACCAGCATTATTGATACCACCGTCGGTCGCGCCATTCTGTGGATGATCGTACCGAAAGGCCTGCCGTTCTCAATTGTGAACCAGCCGCTGGGTAAAAAAGCGATCTCCAAAATGCTGAACACCTGTTACCGCATTTTGGGTCTGAAGCCGACCGTTATCTTTGCCGACCAGATCATGTACACCGGTTTTGCCTACGCGGCCCGTTCCGGCGCGTCCGTTGGTATCGACGACATGGTTATCCCTGCGAAGAAAGCCGGGATCATCGAAGAAGCCGAAACCGAAGTCGCCGAGATTCAGGAACAGTTCCAATCCGGTCTGGTTACCGCCGGCGAACGTTACAACAAGGTTATCGATATCTGGGCCGCGGCCAACGAACGTGTCGCCAAGGCGATGATGGAAAACCTGTCGGTTGAAGACGTGGTTAACCGTAATGGCGAAGTGGAACAGCAGGTTTCCTTCAACAGCATCTTTATGATGGCCGACTCCGGCGCGCGTGGTTCCGCGGCGCAGATTCGTCAGTTGGCGGGGATGCGTGGTCTGATGGCGAAGCCGGACGGCTCCATCATCGAAACGCCGATCACCGCGAACTTCCGTGAAGGTCTGAACGTACTCCAGTACTTCATCTCTACGCACGGTGCGCGTAAAGGTCTGGCGGATACCGCATTGAAAACCGCGAACTCCGGTTATCTGACCCGTCGTCTGGTTGACGTGGCGCAGGATCTGGTGGTGACCGAAGATGATTGCGGCACGCATGAAGGTATCATGATGACCCCGGTTATCGAAGGCGGCGATGTTAAAGAACCGCTGCGTGAGCGTGTTCTGGGTCGTGTCACGGCTGAAGACGTTATCAAGCCGGGTACGGCGGATATTCTGGTTGCGCGTAACACCCTGCTGAACGAGCAATGGTGTGATCTGCTGGAAGAGAACTCCGTTGACGCCGTTAAAGTGCGTTCCGTCGTTAGCTGTGAAACCGACTTCGGCGTGTGCGCCAAGTGCTACGGTCGCGACCTGGCGCGCGGTCACCTGATTAACAAGGGTGAAGCTATCGGGGTTATCGCGGCGCAGTCTATCGGTGAACCGGGTACACAGCTGACCATGCGTACCTTCCACATCGGTGGTGCGGCATCGCGTGCGGCGGCTGAGTCCAGCATTCAGGTGAAAAACAAAGGTAGCCTGAAACTGGAAAACGCCAAGTTCGTGGTCAACAGCAACGGTAAACCGGTTATTACCTCGCGTAATACCGAACTGAAGCTGATCGACGAATTCGGCCGTACCAAAGAAAGCTATAAAGTGCCTTACGGTGCGATCATGGCGAAGAACGACGGTTCTGATGTTAACGGCGGCGAAACCGTTGCTAACTGGGATCCGCATACCATGCCGGTTATCAGTGAAGTGAGCGGTAATATTCGCTTTACGGACATGATCGATGGTCAGACGATTACCCGTCAGACCGACGAACTGACCGGCTTGTCTTCCATCGTGGTTCTGGATAGCGCAGAGCGTACCGGTAGCGGTAAAGATCTGCGTCCGGCGCTGAAAATCGTTGATGACAAAGGCGAAGACGTATTGATCCCGGGTACCGATATGCCCGCCCAATACTTCCTGCCGGGTAAAGCGATTGTTCAACTGGAAGATGGCGTGAAGATCGGCGCGGGTGACACTCTGGCGCGTATTCCGCAGGAATCCGGCGGTACTAAGGATATTACCGGTGGTCTGCCGCGCGTTGCCGACCTGTTCGAAGCGCGTCGTCCGAAAGAACCGGCAATCCTGGCGGAAATCAGCGGGGTTATCTCGTTCGGTAAAGAAACCAAAGGCAAGCGTCGTCTGGTGATCACGCCGCTGGATGGCAGCGATCCGTACGAAGAGATGATTCCTAAGTGGCGTCAACTGAACGTGTTTGAAGGCGAACGCGTAGAGCGCGGCGACGTGGTTTCCGATGGTCCGGAATCGCCGCACGACATCCTGCGTTTGCGTGGCGTACATGCGGTAACGCGTTACATCACCAACGAAGTTCAGGAAGTTTACCGTCTGCAAGGCGTTAAGATTAACGATAAACACATCGAAGTTATCGTTCGTCAGATGCTGCGTAAAGGCACCATCGTTAGCGCGGGCAGCACGGAATTCCTGGAAGGCGAGCAGGCGGAAGTTTCTCGCGTCAAGATTGCCAACCGTCAGTTGGAAGCGGATGGCAAGATCCCGGCGACCTTCAGCCGCGATCTGCTGGGTATCACCAAGGCATCTCTGGCGACCGAGTCCTTCATCTCCGCGGCTTCGTTCCAGGAAACCACGCGTGTTCTTACTGAAGCGGCGGTTGCCGGTAAACGTGATGAACTGCGTGGCCTGAAAGAGAACGTTATCGTTGGCCGTTTGATCCCGGCGGGTACCGGTTATGCGTACCATCAGGATCGCATGCGTCGCCGTCAGGCAGGCGAGGCGCCAGTCGTGCCTCAGGTGAGCGCTGATGAAGCCTCCGCCAACCTGGCTGAACTGCTCAACGCTGGCTTCGGTAACAGCGACGACGAATAATCGTTGCTAAGCACCGTATAAAACCGCTCCTTAGGGGGCGGTTCCGTTGCTGAAAGCCCTGGCCGCTAAAGCCGGGGCTTTTTGTTTTACCTGATAGACAGCGAGATAGACATGGATTCCTCGACAACATCAATACCTGCATCGGCGGCTGGAACCGCCGCTCGCCCGACCGCAGGGCGAGCCCGACGGGCTGCCTGGGGCAGCTTTATCGGCGCGGTGGTGGATTGGTATGATTTTTTGCTTTACGGCATTGTCGCCGCTTTGGTTTTTAACATTGAGTTTTTCCCTCAGATCAGTCCCGCCATGGGTACGCTGGCGGCATTTGGTACTTTTGGGGTAGGTTTTTTATTCCGGCCGCTGGGCGGAATTGTCTTCGGTCATTTTGGCGATAAGCTGGGCCGCAAACGTATGTTGATGATTACCGTCTGGACGATGGGCTTATCCACTGCGCTTATTGGTTTTCTGCCCACGTTCGACAGCATTGGCTGGTGGGCGCCGGTATTACTGGTGACATTGCGCGCGATTCAGGGATTTGCCGTCGGCGGCGAATGGGGCGGTGCGGCGCTGCTGGCAGTAGAAAATGCGCCTAAAAAGAAAAAAGCGTTCTACAGCAGCGGCGTACAGGTTGGATACGGCGTCGGCCTGTTGCTGGCGACGGGATCGATTTCTCTGGTCAGTCACCACACCACGAATGAGGAATTCATCGACTGGGGCTGGCGTCTGCCGTTTCTATTCAGTACGGTGCTGGTGGCGATAGCCTGGTGGATCCGTTCCGGGATGGAAGAGTCCCGGGAGTTTGTGGCCGCCAATAAAAAACAACAGGAAAAAACGGGCAAAAAACGTTCGTTTCCGATTGTTGAAGCATTGCGTAAACACCCTAAGGCATTTTTGCTGATCATCGCCCTGCGCCTGGGGGAGCTGCTGACCATGTATATCGTCACCGCCTTCGCGCTTAATTATTCCACCACCAATTTGGGGATGCCGCGGGAGCTGTTTCTTAATATCAGTCTGCTGGTGGGCGGGATCAGTTGCTTGTCTATTCCTCTTTTCGCCCGTCTGGCCGACAGTTTCGGCCGGCGGCGTATTTACGTCACCGGCGCCCTGATCGGCGCGGTCAGCGCGTTTCCTTTCTTTATGGCGCTGGAGGCGCACGCCAGCCTGTGGATACTGTTTTTCGCCATCATGCTGGCTAATATCGCCCACGATATGATCGTCAGCGTGCAGCAGCCGATGTTTACCGAGCTGTTCGGCACCGCCTATCGCTACAGCGGCGCCGGCGTCGGTTATCAGGTGGCCAGCGTGGTCGGCGGCGGGTTTACGCCGTTTATCGCCGTATTGCTGGTGGAGGTTTTAGGCGGTTCCTGGCACGGCGTCGCCACTTATCTTGCGGTAGGTTGCCTGTTGTCGGCTATCGTCGGGATGCGAATGAAGCCGCAAAAGTTAGACTGATAAAACAGAGCCGATACAGATCTGAGATTTTCTGTATCGGCTTCATAAACCGAGCGCCGTCACGGCGTGTCTGCATTAAAAACGATCTATATCGTCTCGCGTCAGCCCGATATCCCTTAGCCTTTCATCATTCATGCGCAGCAATGACCTACGGGTTAGCACTTTAAGACGCCACTTTTTCCATTTTTGATAGGGCCGGATCAATATTGACCGCAGTGCGTTTCTCAAGCGCTTTGTCTGATGTTCCATGCTTTCCCCCTTGCTGATTGCCTTGCACTATGATGCGAGGGAAAACCGATTCGATACAGACTCAGAAAATGTCTTTTTTTAACATACAGATTATGGGATATTGCATCTGAATGGTCTTTTTCTTCTTAATCTGTACTGGTTATTGATTTAATCATTCATGAGGAATGATACACATGACGCGTTACCAACATCTGGCTTCTCTGCTGGCGCAGCGCATTGAACAGGGGCTGTATCAAAGCGGCGAACGCCTGCCGTCGGTTAGAGCATTGAGTCTGGAACACGGCGTCAGTATCAGCACCGTACAGCAGGCTTACCATCTGCTGGAATCCCGGCAACTTATTTCGCCGCGACCGCGATCGGGCTATTTTGTCGCATCCCGCAAGGCGCCGCCGCCGGTTCCGGGATTGACGCGTCCGGCCCAGCGCCCGGTTGAGATCACCCAGTGGGAGTCCGTGCGGGAGTTGTTTAACGATTGCCCTGCGAACAGTGCGTTCAACTTTGGCAGCGGGATGCCTGATGTAAGCCAGTCAACGGTGAAACCGCTGTGGAAAGCGCTGGGTCGTCTATGTCAGCAGCAGGATGAACGGGTGCTGGCGTATGACAATATGTATGGCATGCCTGAACTGCGCGAGCAGGTCGCTCGTCTGACGCTGGACAGCGGCTGCCAACTGACGATGGATGATATTGTGATCACCACCGGCTGTCAGGAGGCGCTGTTTACCGCGGTGCGCGCGGTATGCCAACCCGGCGATATCGTGGCGGTCGAATCTCCCGCGTTTCCCGGCACCATGCAGATCCTGCGTGGATTAGGGGTGAAAGCGATCGAAATCCCGACCTGCGCCGTCACCGGCATTAGTCTGGATGCGCTGACGCTGGCGTTGGAGCAGTGGCCGATCAAAGCCTTGCTGCTGGTGCCGACCTGCAATAATCCGCTGGGTTTCATTATGCCCGACAAGTATAAAAAAGAGTTGATCATCCTGGCCCAGCGCTTCGATCTCGCCATTATCGAAGACGATGCCTATGGCGAGCTTACCTATGACTACCCTCGTCCAAGAACCATCAAGTCTTTTGATGAAGATGGTCGGGTATTACTGTGCAGCTCTTTTTCCAAAAATCTGGCGCCGGGTCTGCGCGTCGGCTGGATCGCGCCGGGTCGTTATCTTGAGCGCGTTGTGCATACCAAATATATCGGTACCGGCTATACGGTTTCGCATACGCAACTGGCGGTAGCGGAATTTATCCGGCAGGGCCACTATCAGCCTCATCTACGCCGTATGCGCATGCAGTATAAGTGTAATCTTGATGTATTTACCTGCTGGGTGCGTCACTATTTCCCCAGCGGCATTTGCGTCAGCCGCCCACAGGGCGGATTTCTGGTGTGGATAGAGTTGCCGGAGTTTTTTGATTCGCTGCGGCTTAACCGTGAGGTGCGTAAATCCGGTATTCAGATTGCCGCCGGATCGTTATTTTCGGCTTCGGGGAAATACCGTAACTGTCTGAGACTTAATTATGCCTTGCCGTTCACCGACGAAACCGGCAAAGGACTGCGTATCCTGGGGGAAACCGTCAGCCGGATGATGAACGACGCTTGACAACCTTTTGGTCGGGGAGGGGCCGATACGTAACCGTATCGGCGGGTTGGCGTGCAGAGCGGCGAACGCTCCGGCCGGCGGCATGCCGACGCCGCTACTTTACCCATTGGTCTGCATCGCGACGACAGGGCAGTCTGCATTTTGCGAACCTTTACCGGGAAATGTTTTCCGGCTTGGCAAGCGGCATTGCCTATTGCGAGCGTCTCCCCAGATAACCATCCCAGTCTTTCCATACCGGCTGTAATCCGGCCCGTATAATCGCCTGGGCGACTTCTTCCGGCCGGCGGGCGTCATGCGGCGAGAACTGTTCCAGCTCGGGGTGGTCGTCGGCATAGCCGCCGGGCTGGGTTTTCGAAAAAGCGCTGACGTTGTTTATCGCGATGGGAACCGCATGATCGCGGAAGAACGGCGACTCACGAGTCGACAGCGACAGTTCGATATCCGGCGACAGCAGGCGGAAGGCGCAGATCACCTGCATCAGTTGCGCCTCATCCATCAGCGAGGCGGGTTGGATACCGCCCGCGCAGGGACGCAGCCGAGGGAAGGAGACGGAAAAACGGCTCTGCCAGTAGGTTTGCTGTAGATAAAGCAGGTGCTCCGCCACCATATAGCAGTCGGTTCGCCAACTGTCGGACAGGCCGATGAGCGCCCCCAGCCCGATCTTGTCGATCCCCGCGCGGCCAAGACGATCCGGCGTGGCCAGGCGCCAGTAAAAATCCTGTTTCTGTCCGCGCAGATGGTGCTGCTGATAGGTCGCCGGATGGTAGGTTTCCTGATACACCATCACGCCGTCCAGCCCCAGTCCTTTCAGCTCGGCGTACTCTTCCTGCGCCAGCGGCTGCACTTCGATCATCAGCGCGCTGAAATGCGGACGGATCAGCGGAAAGACCCGGCGGAAGTAATCCATACCTACCTTACGCTGATGCTCGCCGGTCACCAACAGCAGGCTATCGAAGCCCAGCGCCTTGATCGCGGCGCATTCGCGCAGGATCTCCGCATCATCCAGCGTTTTGCGCTTGATGTGGTTGCTCATGGAGAAGCCGCAGTAGGAGCAGTCGTTGGAACACAGATTGGACAGGTAGAGGGGGACATAGAAGCCGACCGTGTTGCCGAAGCGCTGGCGGGTAAGCTGCTGCGCCCGTTGCGCCAGCGGTTCCAGATAGGGGGCGGCGGCGGGGGAGATGAGCGCCATAAAATCTTCCCGATCGGGCCGAGCCGCGGCCAGCGCTTGCTCAACATCCCGCGCGGTTTTGCTGTTGATCCGCAAAGTGAGGTCGTCCCAGTCCAACCGCTGCCAGACGGTTTGAAAGTCGGTTGTCATCAGCGCGCTCCTTCCGTTTGCGGATGCAGGAAGCCGGTCAGCGGGCTGGTGGCGCTGGCGGTGTACTGTTTGCTGCCCAGTCCGGCCTGATTAGCCAGTTCGCCGGTTTCAACCGCGGTTCTGAATGCCTGCGCCATCTTGACCGGATCGCGGGCGACGGCGATGGCGGTATTGACCAGCACGGCATCCGCGCCCATCTCCAATGCCTCCGCCGCATGGCTGGGCGCGCCGATCCCGGCGTCCACCACGACAGGAACGCGCGCCTGTTCGATGATGATGCGCAGGAAATCACGGGTTTGCAGCCCCTGGTTGGAACCAATCGGCGCGCCCAACGGCATGACGGCGGCGCATCCCGCCTCTTCCAGCCGCTTGCACAAGACCGGATCCGCCCCGCAGTAAGGCAGCACGACGAAGCCGTCTTTGACCAGACGTTCGGCGGCTTTCAGCGTTTCTATCGGATCGGGCAGCAGGTATTTCATATCCGGATGAATTTCCAGCTTTACCCAATGGGTACCCAGCGCCTCACGCGCCAGTCGGGCGGCAAACACCGCTTCATCCGCCGTTTTGGCGCCGGAGGTGTTCGGCAGCAGCTTGATGCCAAGCTGGCGCAACGGCGCCAGAATCGCGTCGTTGCCGCCTTTCAGGTCAACGCGTTTCATCGCCATGGTGACCAGTTGCGAGCCGGAAGCGCGCAGGGCGGCCAACATAATTTCAGGGGTGGCGAATTTTCCGGTGCCGGTCAGCAGCCGGGATGTAAAGGTGGTATCGGCAATGTGTAACATATCATCCTCCCGCAATTGCCTGAAAAAGCAAAATATCATCCCCGTCCTGAATCTGATGCCGAGTCCAGGCGTCACGAGGGATAATGGTCTGATTGATGGCCAGCGCCGTACCGGGTTGCAGGCGGTTTAACTGTATCAGCAGCGCTTCGACGGTTAGGCTGTCCGCCAGCTCGATAGTCTGGTCGTTGAGGGTAATTTTCATGCCGGCTCTCCACAGACCGGACAATGACGCGAGCGGGTGAGCTGCAAGGTGTTCCAGCTTTGTTGTTTGCCGTCGAACAGACGCAGCTTGCCGTTCAACGCCGACGGCAAGCCGGCCAGGAGTTTGATTGCCTCCAGCGCCTGTAGCGTGCCGATGACGCCGACCACCGGGCCGAGTACGCCCGCCGTGCGGCAATTGCGCTGCGGCTCCGTCGCATCAGGGTACAGGCAGGCGTAGCAACCGTGGTTGTAGGGCGGCGTAAGCACCAGCAACTGTCCGCTGAAACCGACGGCGCTGCCGCTGACCAGCGGTTTGCCGGCGCGGATACAGGCGGCGTTAACCGCATGGCGGGTCTCCATGTTGTCGCTGCAATCCAGCACCACGTCGACGCGGCTGATCGCCTGACGCAGCGTTTCGCCGCCCAGTCTTTCCGTCAGGGCGACGATCTCCGCGTGCGGGTTTAATGCCTGCAACTGCCGTCGCGCCAGCTCGGCCTTGGGTTGATTGATATCCGTCGTGCGGTAGAGGATTTGACGCTGAAGATTGGTAAGATGCAGCGCGTCATCATCCGCTAATAACAGCGTGCCGACGCCGGCGGCGGCCAGATACATCGATGCGGGGGCGCCCAGCCCGCCCAGCCCCACCAGCAAGACGCTGGCGGACTTGAGCTTTTCCTGGCCTTCAGGGCCGATGTCCTCCAGGAGCAGTTGTCGGCTGTAGCGCAGAAATTCTTGATCGCTGAGCACGTTACACCTCCCGCCCTTCTATCATACGCAGCAGGGCCGCCGTCGCCTTGCGCCAGTCCGGCGCCCGGGTAATGGCGCTGACCACGGCAATGCCGCCCACGCCGGTGGCTAGTACCGCGGGAACCCTGTCCAGACTGATGCCGCCGATGGCGACGGTTGGAAAACGTTCCCCAAGCTCCGCCACATGGTGCGTCAGCTCTGTAATTCCCTGCGGCGCCGAGGGCATCTCTTTGGTCTGAGTAGGGAAGATATGTCCCAGCGCGATATAGGAAGGATTGATGGCTATCGCGCGCGCCAATTCCCGATCGTCGTGGGTGGAGACGCCGAGGCGCAGGCCGGCCTGTTTAATGGCCGCAAGATCGGCCGTGTCCAGATCCTCCTGGCCGAGATGAACGCCGTACGCCTGATGTTTTACGGCCAGTCGCCAGTAATCATTGATAAACAATCGCGCCTGATACCGGCGGCCCAGCGCAATGGCCTGAATGACGTCCTGTTCGACCTGTTGATCGGTCCGATCCTTAATGCGCAGTTGGATCGTTTTAACGCCCGCGCCGAGCAGGCGTTCAATCCACATTACGCTATCCACCACCGGATAAAGGCCAAGCCGGGGCGCAGTGGGGGGAAAGGGTGTCGAGGCTTGCCCGGTTGTCATTTGCTTTCCTCCGTTTGCAGGCCGGCGGCGCTGTGGTACAGCTCGCCGCCCTGCGCGCGAAAGGCTTCCGACATTTGCGCCATGCCCACTTCAATCGGTTTGGCTTCGGCTTCCTGTTTTGCCGCGTAATCGCGCACTTCCTGCGAAATTTTCATGGAACAGAATTTCGGCCCGCACATGGAGCAGAAGTGGGCCACCTTGCCGGATTCCTGCGGCAGGGTTTCATCGTGATAGGCGCGGGCGGTTTCGGGATCGAGCGACAGATTGAACTGGTCTTCCCAGCGGAACTCGAAGCGCGCTTTAGACATGGCGTTATCGCGAATTTGCGCGCCGGGATGTCCTTTCGCCAGGTCGGCGGCATGGGCGGCGATTTTATAGGTAATCAGCCCTTGCTTGACGTCCTCTTTGTCAGGCAGCCCGAGGTGTTCTTTCGGCGTCACATAGCAGAGCATGGCGCAGCCGAACCAGCCGATCATCGCCGCGCCGATACCTGAAGTGAAGTGGTCGTAACCGGGGGCGATATCGGTGGTCAGCGGGCCAAGCGTATAGAACGGGGCTTCGTGGCAGTGTTCCAGCTCTTCGGTCATATTGCGGCGGATCATCTGCATCGGCACATGGCCGGGGCCTTCAATCATCACCTGTACATCGTATTCCCAGGCGATTTTGGTCAGTTCGCCCAGCGTATGCAGCTCTGCGAACTGCGCTTCATCGTTGGCGTCCTGAATCGAACCGGGACGTAAGCCGTCGCCCAGCGACAGCGCGATGTCATAGGCGGCGCAGATTTCACAGATTTCGCGGAAATGCTCGTACAAAAAGCTCTCTTTATGATGCGACAGGCACCACTTCGCCATGATTGAGCCGCCGCGGGATACGATGCCGGTGAGCCGTTTGGCGGTCATCGGGACATAGCGCAGCAGCACGCCGGCGTGAATGGTAAAATAGTCGACGCCCTGTTCAGCCTGCTCCAGCAGGGTATCGCGGAACATTTCCCAGGTCAGGTTTTCCGCTACGCCGTTCACTTTTTCCAGCGCCTGGTAAATGGGTACCGTGCCGATCGGCACCGGGCTGTTGCGCAGGATCCATTCGCGGGTTTCATGGATATAGCGCCCGGTGGAGAGATCCATCACCGTGTCTGCGCCCCAGCGGGTGGACCACACCAGTTTTTCGACTTCTTCTTCGATGGAGGAGGTGACGGCGGAGTTGCCGATATTGGCGTTCACCTTTACCAGAAAATTACGGCCGATAATCATCGGTTCGGATTCGGGGTGGTTGATATTGGATGGAATGATGGCGCGACCGGCGGCGACTTCCTGACGCACGAACTCCGGCGTGATGTTCTCCGGCAAGTTGGCGCCGAAGCTCTGACCGGCGTGCTGCTGGCGCAACACCTCGCCGCGAATACGTTCGCGTCCCATGTTTTCACGGATGGCGATAAACTCCATTTCCGGGGTGATGATGCCCTGACGGGCATAGTGCAGCTGGGTGACGCATTTTCCCGGTTTAGCGCGCAGCGGACGCGGCAGGTGTTCGAAACGGAGATGGTCGAGACCGGCGTCGGCCAGACGCTGTTGGGTGAAGTCGGAACTGACGCCCGGCAGCGCTTCCGTGTCGTTACGCTCGGCGATCCAGCGCTCTCTCACACGATTCAATCCGACGCGCACATCAGGAGACAAGGCCGGATCGCCGTACGGCCCGGCGGTGTCATAAACCGGGATCGGTTCATTGGCGACGTATTGCGGGTTATCCTTACTGCCGCCGATCAGCGTCGGGCTGAGCTGGATTTCACGCATCGGGACGCGGATATCCTCACGCTGACCGGTGAGGTAAATACGCTGGGAATTGGGAAATGCCATCCCCTGCAACGAATCGATAAATTTCTGGGCGGCGGCCCGCTGCTCACGACGGCTGCTTTTGGGCGATGTTGAACGAGAATTTTCTGTAGACATAGCAAGTTCCTGTAATACGTAAAGGGAAAATTGCTTGTCTGGAGTTCGGAGGGAGTAATAACAAAATTGATGCCGTGAGGGTCAACGCGAAGACGACGTCCAGGGTTTCATCAGGCACATTACTCTTGTTCCCTTCGCAGGTATTAACCCGATCAGGTTCCGCGGATCCCGAATTAACGGTCTCAGCCCGTGCATTTTTATTGCTTGCTGAAAAAGCAGGCAACGCAAACGCGCTGGGCACTCCGACAAGATAGCCCCACGATTAGCGGGCTGATTACAACGATGACACTGTAGGCCGACAACCAGTACATGTCAAAGGCCGTGCGGCCTATCTGTGAAGAAATGCCGCATTCCACTCACTGGGCCAAGATTTTCAGCCGGGTCGCGATGGGTTTATCATCGACGCTATCGCTGATTATCGCAAACCAGCCGGATCATCTTATCTTCCAGCGTAAAACGTTCTTCCAGCGTTTCGCCGATGGCGGACAGCGCCTGTTGGAATGCCATGCAGTTATCGTGATCGATGGAGGTCGCCAGGTGGCTGTCATAGCAGTCCATAATCTGCTGCGTGTTGTTTTGCAAGGCAAAATCAATTTTTTCAGACTGCGACAGCTTTTGTTCGCTCAGGGTAGCGGCCTCCTGCAATACCCGTTCATAGGCATGAAAGTGACCGGCGGAAAGATAATCAACCAGATACTGGTGAAAATTATCCAGCGCTTTTTCATCAAGGCGTGAATAGGCGTCTTTGTTGGGTTTGATGCCAACCAGATGGTAGTAAGCAATCAGGAGCTGTTTACGCGCTTGTAGCCACTGGTCGATTAACGCATTATTGCCACCGACGAGTTCAGTCAGGCTTTGTAACTGGTTTAGCATTTTTGGCTCCGTGAATGATAAAAAATAGCCGTTGGTTATGCACGTTAGCTAAATCGCACGGAATGGTAAAGAACCAGTGAAGTGATAGAGGAGCAATCGCAGGTATGGAACAAAGGTTAAACGGTGACGAAACAGGCTGGTGGGTTGTCAGTCACGCAAATCAAATATGGCTTCCTCAAGGAGAATTACCGCAGGGAACGGCGGACAATTGGTCATTACAGGGTGAAGCCGCCCGCAAAATAGGCGAATGGCAAGGACAACCGATGTGGCTGGTTTGTCAGAACCGGGATGTCGACATGACCTCGGTGCGCCAATTGATCGATCAGGACGCCGGGCTTTTCCAAATGGCGGGACGGGGCGTGCAACTGGCGGAATTTTATCGCGCTCACAAGTTCTGCGGCTACTGCGGCCACGAAATGGTGCGCAGTAAAACGGAGCTGGCCTGCCTGTGTCTGCATTGCAAGGAGCGTTATTATCCGCAGATCGCGCCTTGCATCATCGTGGCGATCCGACGGGGCGATGAGATTTTGCTGGCGCAGCATAACCGGCACCGCGGCAATATGTATACCGTGCTGGCCGGGTTTGTCGAAGTGGGCGAAACGCTGGAACAGACGGTGGCTCGCGAGGTCATGGAAGAGAGTCGCATTGAGGTCAAAAACCTGCGTTATATCAGTTCCCAACCCTGGCCTTTTCCGCATTCGCTGATGATGGCCTTTATGGCGGACTATGCCGGCGGCGAAGTGCATCACGATCCGTCGGAGCTGCGTGATGCCGGCTGGTTTCGCTATGATCAATTGCCTCTCTTACCGCCGCCGGGTACCGTGGCCCGCCGACTGATTGAGGACACGGTGGCGCTATGTCGCGCTTATCATGAGAACGGTAACGACCATGTTACAATCGACGGCGACGGCAGCACGCGCCAGGATGATGACTAAAGGATAAACAGCATGACTGATCTGAAAAACGATCGCTATTTGCGGGCTTTGTTGCGCCAGCCGGTTGATGCGACGCCGGTGTGGATGATGCGTCAGGCGGGACGTTACCTGCCGGAATACAAGGCGACTCGTGCGCAGGCGGGCGATTTCATGGCGCTGTGCAAAAATGCGGAGCTGGCCTGTGAAGTCACATTGCAGCCTTTACGGCGCTATGAGCTTGATGCGGCGATCCTGTTTTCAGATATCCTGACCATCCCTGATGCAATGGGGCTGGGGCTCTATTTTGAAACGGGCGAAGGTCCGCGTTTTCAATCTCCGATTACCTGCCATGCCGATGTGGCGAACTTGCCGATTCCGGATCCCGAGCAGGAACTGGCTTACGTAATGAATGCGGTTCGCACCATCCGCAAAAGCCTTGCCGGCGCGGTGCCGTTAATCGGCTTTTCCGGCAGTCCCTGGACGCTGGCGACCTATATGGTGGAAGGCGGCAGCAGCAAAGCGTTTACCATCATTAAAAAGATGATGTTCGCTGAGCCGAAAACCCTGCATTTGCTGCTGGATAAGCTGGCCGACAGCGTTATCCTTTACCTGAACGCGCAGATTCGCGCCGGCGCGCAGGCGATCATGGTGTTCGATACCTGGGGCGGCGTGCTGAGTGGTCGTGACTATCGCGAGTTTTCCCTGCATTACATGCATAAAATCGTCGACGGACTGCAACGCGAAAATGAAGGCCGACGCGTCCCGGTTACGCTGTTCACCAAAGGGGGCGGACAGTGGCTGGAAGCGATGGCGGCAACCGGCTGCGACGCGCTGGGGCTGGACTGGACCGTCGATATCGCCGAGGCGCGCCGCCGCGTGGGGGATAAAGTGGCGCTTCAGGGCAATATGGATCCTTCGATGCTCTATGCGCCGCCGGCCAGGATAGAACAGGAGGTCGCCTCTATTCTGTCGGGCTTCGGCCGGGGGAACGGACATGTGTTTAATCTGGGTCATGGTATCCATCAGGATGTACCGCCGGAGCACGCGGGCGTATTTGTCGATGCCGTACACCGGCTATCGCGCGCCTATCATTCATAGGGGGGCATGTGATTGATACCCGGCAACTGCGGGCCGAGCAACTGACGCGCGCCGCGGAAATTATTCGCCATGACGACCTGCCCTTTGACCAGCCCAGATTCGTTGCCGGCGCCGACGTGGGGTTTGAACAGGATGGCGCGGTGACCCGCGCGGCGATTGCGCTGCTGCGCTACCCGTCGCTGGAGTTGGTGGAGTATAAAATTGCGCGTATCAGCACGACGATGCCCTATATCCCCGGTTTTTTGTCGTTTCGCGAGTGTCCGGGTCTTATGGCCGCCTGGGCGTTGCTGGAACAAAAGCCGGATCTGTTATTGGTCGACGGGCATGGCATCTCGCATCCGCGTCGACTTGGCGTCGCCAGCCATTTCGGGCTGATGGTGAATGTGCCGACCATCGGCGTGGCGAAACGCCGCCTGTGCGGGCATTTCGAGCCATTATCCGATGAGGTGGGCAGCCGGCAGCCCTTGCTGGATAAAGGCGAGCAGCTAGGCTGGGTATGGCGCAGCAAGGCGCGCTGCAACCCATTATTTGTGGCAACCGGCCATCGCGTCGGTACAGATAGCGCGCTGCTGTGGGTGCAACGCTGCATGCGCGGCTATCGTCTGCCCGAACCTACCCGCTGGGCCGACGCGGTCGCCTCTAACCGTTCTGCGTTTCAGCGTTGGCGACAGCAGCAGTTGTGAGCGGATCCCGTTACAAAAATTTTAGGAATTCAGGCATAGGGCGATGCGGTAATTTCAGGTACACTGCCGCCCATAGCCTATAGTGAGCATAAAGATGTTACGTAACCCGATTCATTTGCGTTTGGAAAAGCTTGGAAGCTGGCAGCATGTCACGTTTATGGCATGTCTTTGCGAACGTATGTATCCCAATTATCATGAGTTCTGTCAGCAAACCGAGTTCGGGGACGCGATGGTTTACCGCCGTATTCTCGATCTGGTTTGGGAAACGCTGGTGGTCAAAGATGCAAAAGTCAATTTTGACAGCCAACTGGAAAAATTAGAAGAGGCAATTCCCGCCGCGGATGACTATGATATTTACGGTGTCTATCCGGCGATCGATGCCTGCATCGCTTTAGGCGAACTGATCCATTCCCGCCTGAGCGGTGAAACGCTGGAGCATGCGATTGCGGTCAGTGAAACGTCGATCCGGACGGTCGCGATGCTGGAGATGACGCAGGCCGGTAAAGAAATGACCGATGATGAGTTGAAAGTTCTGCCGGCGATTGAAGAAGAATGGGACATCCAATGGGAGATTTTTCGCCTGTTGGCAGTCAACGAAGAGCGCGACATTGAATTGATTAAAGGGCTGCGCGCCGACCTGCGCGAGGCCGGTAGTAGTAACATTGGGATAAATTTAAGCCAATAACGCGATAAAACGTGATTTAAGGCTTGAAATGGTATGTCGAAAGGCTTCACATCCGCACCCTGTCTGGTCTACATTTGGGGGGCGTAATAAAAGTGGCTGTCGGTGCGTGTATGCAGGAGAGTGCTGTCATGGCATATCCGTCGCACTCGATGCTTAGCAAGCGATAAACACACTGTAAGGATAACTTATGAATAAGACTCAACTGATTGATGTAATTGCTGACAAGGCTGATCTCTCCAAAGTACAGGCAAAAGCTGCTCTGGAATCAACTCTCGCGGCAATTACTGAGTCTCTGAAAGAAGGTGATGCAGTACAATTAGTTGGTTTTGGTACGTTTAAAGTAAACCATCGTAACGAGCGCACTGGCCGCAATCCGCAAACTGGTAAAGAAATCAAAATTGCTGCTGCCAACGTGCCAGCGTTTGTTTCTGGCAAGGCGCTGAAAGACGCCGTCAAATAAGCCAATGCCGGTTAAGAGTTTAAGCAGGGGGGCGGTTTCGCCCCTTTTGCTTTTATCGCGCCGGCTTGGCATCGGGACGGCGATATTCTTTATCGTCGCCTGTAGCAGCCATACCCCTTCGCCGCCAGTTTTCGCCAGCGGCTACCTTTCCGATCGCGGTATTGTTCGCCTGTGGCGCAAAGATGACGCCCAGCACGACACCATCAGACTGATATCGGTTTATAACCCATTTCAAGGCGGCGGCACGGTGGTAACCCGCTATTGGTATCAGCAGGACAGCCTGCGTGAAATCAAAAGAACGCTGGAAGCCCAGAAAGATGATACGCAGATCCGCTTTGCGGAAGATGGCACGGTCAGCTTTATGCAACGTCAGTTGGCGCAAAGGCGAGAATCCATCTCCGATGACGATCTGGCGCTCTATCAGTGGGACGCAAAAAGAACCCGGGAACTCAGCGATGTGCTTCAGGCAGGGAAGGTGACGTTAAGGCAGGGCAAATTACAGGATGACCTGGTCATTACTTGCGATGGCGCGCGCGTCAGGCCTGATTTTGATCAGTCCTCGCAAGATTGGATCGCCCAAAAGAGAAAACAGCTTACCGGCTCGCTGAGTATTGCATGGCTGGAGGCATCGGAAGGAACACAACTGCTGCTGGTGGATCAGGGCGATTTCTGTCGCTGGGAAGCTGAAGCCAACAGGCTGTAACCTGAATGCGGAGTTGATTATCCGACATCGGGCGCGGGTTTATTCACGTTAATCTCCGTTGCGGATAAACATCGCTAATAGGGTGGCGCACAGCATAAAAAAACCCGGATTTCTCCGGGCTTGTCGGTTCGTCAGGCTTGTTCCCGTTCAATCGCCCGGTAGCCAATGTCTTTCCGGCAGAAAGATTCCCGCCATTGAATTTCCGCGGCCAGCTCATACGCGCGTTGCTGGGCATCGGCGACCGTCTTGCCTAATGCGGTGACGCACAGCACCCGTCCGCCGTTGGTGACGACATGCCCGCCGTCCAGTGTGGTGCCGGCGTGGAAGACTTTTCCATCTTCAGCATCTTGCTGCGGTAGGCCGGAAATGACGTCTCCGGTACGATAATCGCCGGGATATCCGCCCGACGCCAGTACCACGCCTAATGAAGGACGTTCATCCCACGCGGAGTCTTGTTCGTCCAGCCGGCCGTCGCAGGCCGCCAGACAGAGTTCGACCAGATCGGAACGCAGGCGCAGCATGATGGGCTGGGTTTCCGGGTCGCCAAAGCGGCAGTTAAATTCAATCACCTTGGGTTGACCGTCGGCGGAAATCATCAGTCCGGCGTACAGAAAACCCGTATAGATATTGCCTTCAGCCGCCATGCCTTTTACCGTCGGCCAGATCACCTGTTCCATCACGCGCTGGTGAATGTCATCGGTGACAACCGGCGCGGGGGAATAAGCGCCCATGCCGCCGGTATTGGGGCCGGTATCGTTGTCGCCCACCCGCTTATGGTCCTGGCTGGTGGCCATCGGCAGTACGTGTTCGCCATCGACCATGACGATGAAGCTGGCTTCTTCGCCATCCAGGAATTCCTCCACCACGATACGGTGGCCGGCATCGCCAAACGCGTTGCCGGCCAGCATATCTTGAACGGCGTTTTCCGCCTCTTCCAGCGTCATGGCGACAATCACGCCTTTCCCGGCGGCCAGGCCGTCGGCTTTAATCACGATCGGCGCGCCTTTACTGCGGACATAAGCCAACGCCGGTTCGACCTCGGTGAAGTTCTGGTATTCCGCGGAAGGAATATTATGTCGGGCAAGAAAATCTTTGGTAAAGGATTTGGAGCCTTCCAACTGCGCGGCTGCCTGCGTCGGTCCGAAAATTTTCAGCCCGGCGGCGCGAAAAGCGTCCACCACGCCGATAACCAGCGGTTGTTCCGGCCCCACGATGGTCAAGTCAATCTGGTTCTGCTGCGCGAAAGCGACCAGCGCGGGAATATCGGTTGCGGCAATATCAATATTGCTTAGCCCCGGTTCCAGCGCCGTACCGGCATTTCCCGGCGCGACGTAAACGATATCCGCCAGCGGCGACTGAGCGGCTTTCCAGGCGAGCGCGTGCTCGCGGCCGCCGTTACCAATAACTAAAATTTTCATGTTCGTCAGATCCTGAATTAATGGCGGAAATGGCGCATATCGGTAAAGATCATCGCGATACCATGTTCATTGGCAGCCGCAATAACTTCATCGTCACGGATAGAGCCGCCGGGTTGGATAACACAGGTGATACCTACGGCTGCGGCGGCATCAATACCATCGCGGAAGGGGAAGAAAGCATCGGAAGCCATGGCGGAACCTTTTACTTCCAATCCTTCATCACCCGCCTTGATCCCCGCAATTTTGGCGGAATAAACCCGGCTCATCTGGCCGGCGCCTATACCGATGGTCATATTGTCTTTGGCATAAACAATGGCGTTGGATTTGACGAACTTGGCGACTTTCCAGCAGAACAGGGCATCACGCAGTTCCTGTTCGCTGGGTTGGCGTTCGGTCACTACGCGTAGCTGAGCGGCGCCAACCATGCCCAGATCGCGTTCCTGTACCAGCAGGCCGCCGTTCACGCGTTTAAAATCCAGACCCGGAACGCGCTGTTGCCATGCGCCGCAGGCAAGTACGCGCACGTTTTGTTTGGCCGCGGTGACTTTCAGGGCGGCTGCGCTGATGGAGGGGGCAATGATCACTTCAACAAACTGGCGGCTGATGATGGCTTGCGCCGTTTGCTCGTCCAGCTCGCGGTTGAAGGCGATAATACCGCCGAAAGCTGAGGTTGGATCGGTTTTGTAGGCGCGCTCGTAAGCTTCCAGAATCGAGTCGCCAATCGCCACGCCGCACGGATTGGCATGTTTGACGATTACGCAGGCTGCCTCAGTAAACTCCTTCACACACTCCAGCGCCGCATCGGTATCGGCAATGTTATTGTAGGACAGCGCCTTGCCCTGTAACTGGTTCGACGTTGCAACAGACGCTTCCGTGACATTTTCTTCTATATAGAAAGCGGCTTGCTGGTGGCTGTTTTCGCCGTAGCGCATATCCTGTTTTTTCACGAAATTCAGATTCAGCGTGCGGGGGAAGCGTCCTGACGGTTTATCCGTTTCGCCATAATAAGGCGGCACCAGGGCGCCAAAGTAGTTGGCAATCATGCTGTCATAAGCCGCGGTATGCTCAAACGCTTTAATCGCCAGATCGAAACGCGTCTCGTAGGTCAGCGAGCCATTGTTGGCATCCAGCTCATTAATGATGGCGTCGTAGTCGCCGCTCTTAACCACAATCGCCACATCTTTATGATTCTTGGCCGCCGAGCGAACCATCGTCGGCCCGCCAATATCGATGTTCTCGACGGCGTCCGCCAATTTGCAGTCAGGCCGGGCAACGGTCTGAGCAAACGGATAGAGATTGACGACAACCATGTCGATAGGTTGGATATCGTGTTTTGCCATGACGGCATCATCCTGCCCGCGACGCCCAAGAATGCCGCCGTGAACCTTCGGATGCAGAGTTTTAACGCGTCCATCCATCATTTCCGGGAAACCGGTGTAGTCAGACACTTCCGTGACCGGTAAACCCGCATCAGCCAGCAGATGTGCTGTGCCTCCGGTAGAGAGAAGCTCAATCCCACGCTGAGATAAGGCTTGAGCAAAGTCGACAATACCTGCTTTGTCAGAAACGCTGAGCAAAGCACGGCGGATAGGACGAGGTTGTTGCATGATGATGTATCCCTTGGATTGGGTAGTCAGTAAAGAACAATACGTGAATATCGTCTTTTTCTTCATTTATAACGCATGATGGCAAGACAAAGAAAAATATTCAGTTAGCGTTCACAATAAAGAAGGTGCGTTTTTTCGCGGAAGAATTGTAGCGAAAACGTTTGCGTGATGCTCGTCTAATTTCAGTAAGATTCCGTTCTGTGGATAAGTTTGTGAACAAATGGGTATAAACCCGCCTTTTGCTGTGTAATGCAGCAAACAGTGATTTTTATGCAAATTACCTGTTGCGGCCTGCGCAGAAGTCCCTATAATGCGCTCCCACTGACACGGCAACGGCGATTACGCGGTTGTGATGACAGTAAGAAGCCAGGCAATAATCACTTGACTTCACAGCGGAATTGCATAATATATGCGGCCCGCGCCACGGGATATCGTGGCACTGCTCTTTAACAATTTAATCAGACAATCTGTGTGGGCACTCACAAGACCTATCGGCTAACGATATAAAAAAGTCTTGAAGAGTGACTAGCAGTAAATTCATTACGAATGAACAGTTATTA